>CAXUIQ010000166.1:0-8140 GCA_964250815.1 uncultured Acetobacteraceae bacterium | reverse complement strand
CCCGTAGGCTGCTCCCGCTCACGCCCCGGGGTCCCCGGCCAGCAGCCGGCCGCGCAGCTTCTCGGAGGCGAAGTCAATGGCCATCACGCAGACGAGCAGCATCAGCAGGATGGCGCTGACGTCGGAGTAGTAGAACTTGCGGATCGCGACGATCAGCTCCTGCCCGATGCCGCCGGCGCCGACGAAGCCGATGACGGCGGCGCCGCGCACGTTGATCTCGAACCGCAGCAGCGCGTAGCTGGCGAAGTTGGACAGCACCTGCGGCAGCACGCCGAAGCGGACCTGCGACAGCCAGGCGCCGCCCGTCGCCTGCACCCCTTCGACCGGCTTCATGTCGATGTTCTCGATCACCTCGGCGAACAGCTTGCCCAGCGTGCCCGCCGTGTGCAGCGTGATCGCCAGCACGCCCGCCAAGGGTCCAAGCCCGAACGCCGCCACGAACACCAGCGCGAACACGATGTCGGGCACCGTGCGGTCGAACTCCAATACCCGGATGGCGGCAAACCGCAGGATGCGGGACGGCGAAATGTTGCGGCTGGCCAGCACGCCGCCGATCAGCCCGAGCGCCGCGCCGGTCGCAGTGCCGACATAGGCGATCAGCAGGGTCTGCCCGAGTTGGACGCTCCAGCGGCGCAGGCCCCAGTACCAGGAAACCGGGTCGGTCCAGACCCGCGCGCCCGTGTCGAGCTGGGTGAGCCGGTCGAAGTAGCTGCCGAAGTTGCCGAGGTTGGCCCAGAACACGCCCGGCCGGACCTCGGCGCCCTCCGCCGACAACGCCAATGCCGCCAGCATCAGCACGGCGCCGATCAGCAGGACGCGGCGCCGCGCTGCCACGGCACGGGCGTAGCCGTCCAGCAGCGGGCGCAGTTGCAGCTCCGGGAGCGTGGCCAAGCTGTGGGTCGTCATGCCGGGGCCGCCCGGCTCAGCCGTTCCGCTTGCGCAGCCTGTCCACGAATGTGATCAGCTTGACCGTGTCGTCGTAGGCGGCGTTGTCGGTGGGCTGGAACGGCTGGTTCTTGCCGTCCGACAGGCGGTCGAACGCGGCCTTGTCGTTCTTCGCGGCGTCCAGCCAGGTCGTGCGGATCGCGGCCTTCAGGTCGTCCGGCAGCGCGTCCAGATAGGCGGTCGGGCCGTTGACGATCAGGTCCGACTTCAGGACGATGCGGAAGTCGTCCACCGTGGCGGGCTTGCCGTCCGCGGTCTTGACCATGCCCTTGTTCAGCATCCGGGTCAGGTTGCTGTCGTCCGGCGCGTTCCAGAAGTTGGCGGCCGTCTGCACCGTGCCCTGCTGCAACGCCAGCACGGCGTTCTCGTGGCTGCCGGTGATCAGCACCTTGCCGAAGAACTGCTCCGCGTTGATGCCGAGCTTGTTCAGCGTGAACAGCGGCATGTTGTAGCCGGAGGTCGAGTTCGGATCGACCAGGCCGAGCGCCTGGCCCTTGAGGTCCTGGATCGTCTTGTAGGGGCTGTCGGCCTTCACGTAGAACACCGAGTAGTAGCCCTTGCTGCCGTCGCTGTTCACGTCGATCACGAAGGCCGTGGTCTTGACGCCGGTGACGAGGGCGCGGGCGAACGAGGCCGGGCCGTAGTAGCCGATGTGGATGTTGCCGGCGCGCTGGCCCTCGATCACGGCGGCGTAGTCGTTGGCGACCCGCAGCGTGACCTTGGTGCCGAGCTGGCGGCTGGCATAGGCCACGAACGGCGCGTAGCGGTCGGTCACGCCGGATGCGTTCTCCGCCGGGACCACCGCGAACACCAGCTCCGGGAAGGCCTGCTTGTAGCTTTGCGCCCGGGCCGGAGCGCGGACGCCCGCGGCGGTGCCGGCGGCGAGGCCGGCCAGCAGGGTACGACGGTCGATCATGACGGCTCCTTGGTTGGGACGGGTCAGGCGGTGGCGGCGGCCGGCCACCCGGCGGGGTCGGCTGCGGGATGGCGGTCCATCACTTCGTTCGCTTCCAGCCCGTAGAGTTCGCGCGCCACGCCCTCGGTCAGCGCGGAGGGCAGGTCGTCGAACACCACCCGGCCGCCGGCCATGCCGATCAGGCGGTCGCAATAGGTGCGCGCCAGGTCCAGCGAATGGAGGTTGCACAGCACCGCGATGCCGAAATGCCGGTTGATGCGCTGCAAGGCGTCCATGACCACCGTGGCGTTGCGCGGGTCCAAGGACGCCACCGGCTCGTCCGCCAGCACGATGTCCGGCTCCTGCACCAAGGCGCGGCAGATCGCCACGCGCTGCTGCTGCCCGCCCGAAAGGTTGTCGGCACGCCGTGCTGCGAGGCCCGCGATGTCCAGCCGCTCCAGCGCGGCGAGCGCGATGGCCCGGTCCTCCTCGCGCCACATCTTGAGGGCGGAGCGCCAGCCCGGCGTGAAGAACAGCCGCCCCATCAGCACGTTGTCCAGCACGTCGAGGCGCCCGATCAGGTTGAACTGCTGGAAGATCATGGCGCAGCGCCGGCGCCAGTCACGCAGCGCCGGGCCGGAAAGCTCCGTTACGTCCAGCTCGCCGAAGCGGATGCGGCCCTCCGTCGGCTCCGTCAGGCGGTTGATCATGCGCAGGGTCGTGGACTTGCCCGCGCCCGACCGCCCGATGATGCCGACGAACTGCCCGGACGGGATCGCCACGCTGACGCCGGAGACCGCGACCGCCTTGCCGAAGCGTTTCGTCACACCGTCCAGAACGAGCACGCGGAGTCCCCAAGCTGAGCCACCGACCCTCTACACGGGACGCACGGTCCGGTCGGTGAAGTTTCCATGACGCAGGCATGGCCCGCACCCTGTTGGGACCGGGCTTGCGTGGAGGCACGGAGGCGCATTGTCGCGAGGACGCGCTTTCATGGTATTCGCGAGCCGTCCAAACCGAGGGATGGCGGCACGCCCACGCCCCAGACCGCCACGGCCGGGCCGCGCCGGCCCGCCGAAAGCTAACGGCCGGGCGGCGGCGCGGCCGTCCACGCAAGGTCCTGGCGCTCGCCTTGCAGGTGGCCGAGCAGCCGCGCGACCTCCTCCGCCGGCGGCAGTTCCGGGGTCCGCCACACGAGCAGGCCGGCGCGGTTCGTCAGGCTCATCGCGGTGGAGTGGTCCTCGCCGAAGCTCGATGCCCCGTCGAAGAACGCCCTGGCGCGCGCCAGGTCGGGTTCCACCGGCGCGGCGGCGGTCCATCCGGCCCCGGCGCCCAGCCCGTCGAGCCAGGCTTTCATCACCTCCGGCGTGTCGGTGAGCGGGTCGATGCTCAGGGACAGGAGCTGGATGCCGTCGGACGCGATGCCCGCCAAAGCCTCCTGCGTGCGGGTGAACGTCGCGGCCTCGATCGGGCAGATCGACTTGCATTGGGTGAACATGAGCTGGATCGCCGTGACGCGCCCGAGCAGCCGCTCGCGGAGCGGGCCGCGGAACCCGTCGCTCCCGACGATCTCGATGTCGGGCACCCCGAGCGGCGGCTTCACCGGGCCGATGCTGCCATGCGCGGACGCCGGCACGGCGCGGAGGGCGAGGCTGGCGGCCAGGCCGGCCACCACCCAGCGGCGGCGGACCGGGCACGTCGCGCCGGGCCTAGTTGCTGGCGACATCGGTGGTCTCCGTCAGGAAGCGCCACAAGCCGAGGCACTGGTTGTCGTTCAAGGCGTAGCGCGGCATCTGCCGGGTGATCAGGACGGAGGCCGGGTCAACCCCGGTGCGGAGCATCCGGCAGAAGCTTGCGGGCGAGAACGCGGACGGCGGCCCGCCCCGGCGCACGCGCATCTCCGTCAAGCGAGGCCCGTCCAGCCGCGGCCCGAAGGACGCGGCCCCAAGGCCCCCCGCCGCGCCCACATGGCAATTGGCGCAGGCGGCGAGGCGCGGGGGAAGCGCCTCCGGGTGGCCCAGGATGGCGCCCTGGAGCGAGGCGCCGCCGAAGAACATGCGGCGTCCCGTCGCGGCCGAAGCCTCCGCCCGCAGGAGGCACGACAGGGCCAGCACGCCCATCATCGCGCCAAGAGCCATCCAGGCCGCCCGGCCGCGTGCCCGCCGTAAGTGGAGAAGCTGGGGCATGGCGCGCGGTCACCAGCCGATCTTCACCATCCGGGACACGCTCGGCGTGCCCTGGGCGTTGATCCCGAACAGCATGTAGTAGCCAGGCGTGGCCACGCCCGGGTCGCTCGGCAGCTTGAGCCGGTAGGCGTTGTTCAGGCCCGCGGCGGCGGCCAGCGGGATGCGCCGCTGGTCGTTGTTCACGGTGTGGGTGGTGGCCGAGACCCGCAGGACCTCGAACCGCAGCTTGGCGGTGTCGGCGGTCACCGAGATGGTCGATCCGAGCCGCGCCGCGGCCGGGGCCGTCTTGATGACGGGCCGGACCGCCGGCGAGCCGTCCGGGTTGAACAGGTAAGGCGGCGAGAAGATCTCGGCGTTCTCATGGTTGGCGCTGCAGCCGCCGCCGCAGCTCCCTCCTCCCCCCACGAAGACGCGGGCGTCGGGCAGCAGCAGCGCCGTGCTGTGGTAGGGACGCGGGATCTGCATGGGCGCGAGCTGGGTGAAGGTCTCGCTTGCCGGGCTCCACAGCTCCGGGACCAGCACCGCGTTGTCGTCGCTGAACAAGGTGGCGTAGGTCAGCCCGCCCACGATGAACACTTGGCCGCCCGGCAGCGCCACGCCGTTCGCGTAGGCGCGGGGATAGGCCATCGGCGCGGTCTTGCGCACCACGACCGGGTTGTTCAGGTCGGCAACGGCGGCGTTGATGTCGATGACGTAGGTGTTCGCGGTGGCCGCTGCGTTCTGATACGCAGGGGCGCCGCCGGTCTTCAGGATCTTGCCGACGTCGTACATGACGGCCTGGCCGTTCATGCTGTAGGCGTCGTCGCCGCGGGTTCCGGCGGAGGCCTGCGCCCCATTGCCGGAGGTGGTGATCCAGCTCATCTGCGCGCTGGGTCCGGCATGGAACACCAATCCGTCGCTGACCGCGAACAGCCACATGTGGTTGTCGCCGCGGGACACTCGGCCCAGGGCCGCATCCTCCGGGTCGGGGCCGGTGATCGGCACGGCGGAAACGCCCGGGCGCGAGCCCCAGCCGGACTCCGCCGACCAGACCTCGCCGATCCTGTCTCCGGGCGCCCCGCTCCATGATCCGCCGAGCGTCATCACGGTGCCGTCCGACTGCATCACGTCGGCGTTGTAGCCGCGGGCGACGTTCATCGGGGCGGCGGCCGACCAGGTGTCGGTCTTCGGGTCATAGATGTTCGTGCTGGGGCTGCTGCTGCCGCCGTTCACCAGGACCCGGCCGTCGGAAAGCACCGTGATGCCGGGGCAGAACATGTCCGACAACGTGTTCGTCACGATGCGCAGGGTGGCTTGCTGGGTGACGGGGTCGAACAGCGCGGTTTGCGTTTGGCTCGCGGACGCGCCGATGTCGCCCTCGAAGGAGAATTCGTTGTTCGACGACCAGGTCAGGACCTTGCCGTTGGGCAGGACGGCTGCGGCGATCGGGATGTTCGGCAACGGGATCACCGCCGACCAAGCGCCCTTGGACTGCGCCGCCGCCGGGCCGGCCTGGGCCGCCAGGCACCCGGCCACGCACCCCGCTGCGAGATACTTGCTCCAGACAACTCGGTCATTACGTTTCATTTCTGCTGTCCCAACGATGATGGCGGTCCGCGGCGCCGCGCCGTGTCTTTTTGTGGGCGTTCCGCTCGGCCCGTCTAATTTTCGTTATTTAAACGTTTTATATCGAAACGGAATTCACCTTTTCGTAATCACTCGGTAACGATTTTCACGCGGGCGTGTCCGTCGCTTGCGACGCAGCCTGCTGCGACCGGCCTGGACGCCACAGGACGAGCGGGCGGCGGATTGCGGCATGGGAGGGACCGCCGCGCGGGACATGCGGCGCAACGCCCGCCGCGCCACCTGCCCGCCAAGCGGGCGACGCCGCCGCAGCGTACGAACTGGCCGTTTCGCGGCACGTGCCCCGACATCACAAAAATTAGAGTTTACACGGATCGCGAGATGGTTTACGTTGCGTTCACGAAATATGAAACGGATCGGGCGATGATTCCGAAGCGCATCCATTACGTTTGGGTCGGCGGCTCCTTGCCTCCGGAACAGAAGGCCTACGTCGAAAGCTGGCGGGCGAACAATCCAGCCTATGCATTCACATTATGGAACGAGAACAACATAGATTTCTCGGTAAGAGCCATACGGGACGCATACACCCAGAAGAAGTGGGCGAAGGTTGCGGACATTGTCCGCCTCCATGCCGTCTTGAAGCATGGCGGGATCTACCTGGACACCGATTTCCAGCTTCATCGGCCCTTGGACTCTCTGCTTTCCCATCGGTGCTTCTTTGGCTTTCAAACCAAGGAACCCTCGAAGGACTGGGTGGCGAACGGCGCATTCGGCGCGGTTCAAGGCCACTGGTTCATTGCCCAGGCATTCGCGGCCATTCTCAACATCCGGCCATTGCCAAGCGCCCTTGAGCGCCCGACCACGTTTGGGCCGAAACTCATCACCAAGCTTCTGGTGAAGCACGGGCTGCGCTCTTATTCGCCCGCCGGCGCCATGGTTCAGGACATCTACCTGTGCCCGACAGAGACGTTCTATCCTTATGCTTTCAATGAGGACTTCCACCCTTCCTGCATCACTCGGGAAACCCTGGCCGTGCACCACTGGTCGAAATCGTGGGAGAAGGATGTGCCGCGTTGGGTGCGCGTCGCGAAATCGGCCCGCATGCGTCTGGTCAAGGCGCAGTCCCGGCTTCCCGCCTTGTGGGCAGACGGGCTGCACAAGCCCGGGTGACGGGCGGCGCCTGCACAGAGCCGAGCGCCGGGTCGGAACACCGCAGGCGTTCTTGACGTCGTTCAAGCTGCGCGAGATCAGCGGCTCCGTTCAAGGTGCCGCTTGATCAGCGCTTCCGCGCTGGCGCGGTCCTCCCAGCACCCGCGCTCCCGGCTAGGCGGCGCGTTCCAGGGCGGCAGCCCCGCATGCGACGTGGCAGCCCGGCCTGAACTCAGGCCGCCCGCCTTTCCCACGATCCTGCCGCCGCTGCGCGCCCTTCTCCGGCGTGGCTTTCCAAGGCCCGCTACGGCTGGGTCCGACGGCGTTTGAGAGCCGCATTGTGGCGCTGCTCGCAAATGCGGTCCGCCGGGGGCAGCCACTGAGCGAAATCCTAAGCGGGCGCGACGCCCGTTGGCGTCGGCACTGACCCCTGCCCCCGGCGTGATGCGTCGTCCAAACTGAGCTGCGAACACCGGCAAGGCCAAGCCAAGACTTATGGCCGCCGGCATGACGCACGCGCAGGCGCACCGGCATTCGTCCAGCAGGCAGAGCACGCGCCCCGGGGTCGCCGCCCTGTCCGCCCGGAAGGCTGCTTACCCGCAACGCCCTTGCACCGCCATCGGCCAAGTGCTGACGCCATTCCTTGGCGTTCCCGGCCCAGCCGAACGCTGCAACGCACTTAGGAACTCTGAATATGCGTTCCGCCGAGCGGGAAATGCCCTGAGCTGGTCCGGCGCTGCTGCGTCGAACACATCAGGACCACAGCCGAGGCCCAGGTCAGCAGCAACGCCCCAAGATAGCTGGCGAGAATGGGCACGAGGTTCGCATGCCCGTTCAGCTCCCGTGCGACGCCCAGGTAGGCGGAAAACGTCCAGGACGCGACGGACACTGCGCCGAGCAACGTCGAGACTATTGGCAGCCAATCGAACGCCGTCTCGAACAGCGGCTGGCCGACCCGGCGCTTCACCATCGGCATCACGATCCTGTGCAGCAAGACCGCGTTGAGCGTCAGGGTGGTGACGATGGCGAGCTTGGCCCAAAGCTTCTGGTTCATGATCGACGCCGGCGCATCCAAGGCGTTGTCGGTGACCAAGAGCGCCCCGGTGATCCAGATCAGCACCAGTCCGGCGCAGACGGCCTGGGACAGCTCGATCAAGGTCCCGGCCGCTTTCTGGCTGACGGTGCCGACCGCCAGCATCCGCAGCACGATCCAGTCGGCGAGCAAGGCGCTGCCCAGGCCCAACGCCAGCGACAGGATATGGCCCAGCACAAGAACGGTATGGAGGCGGTAGATCACGGCACCCTCTGGCGTCATCAGGTTCAAACGCGGAAGCCCTCCCGAGCCGCCGCCCGCACGTCCGCGTAGGCGGCCAGATACTTGTTGGTCGAGAACGCGGCCGAG
>CAXUIQ010000165.1:0-8169 GCA_964250815.1 uncultured Acetobacteraceae bacterium | reverse complement strand
CTTCTGCGCGCCGCCCACGGTGTGGCGGATGCTGGTGCAGGCGGACCTGTCGGCGAACCCTGTGCATCTGCGGGAGGCCGTGGCCGCAGGCGAGCCGCTGAACCCCGAGGTGATCGAGCGGGTGCAGGCGGCCTGGGGCATGTCGATCCGCGACGGCTACGGCCAAACCGAGACCACCTTGCAGATCGCCAACACGCCGGGCCAGGCGGTGGCGCCGGGTTCGATGGGCCGTCCGCTGCCCGGCTACGACGTGCGCCTGGTCGATCCCGACGGCGCGGAGGCCGAGGAGGGGGAGATCGCCCTCGGTCTCGACCCGGCGCCGCTCGGCCTGATGCAGGGCTACCTGCAGGAGGACGGCACGCTGCGCCCGCCGGAGGGCGGGCTGTACCGCACCGGCGACGTGGCGCTGCGCAACCCGGATGGCACGCTGACCTATGTCGGCCGGGCCGACGACGTGTTCAAATCGAGTGGCTACCGCATCAGCCCGTTCGAGCTGGAAAGCGTGCTGATCGAGCACGAGGCGGTGGCGGAGGCCGCCGTGGTCCCCTCCCCCGACCCGACGCGCACCGCGCTGCCCAAGGCGTTCGTGCTGCTGGCGGCGGGGTTCGAGCCGGACGCGGCGACGGCGCGGAGCATTTTCGCGCACCTGCGGGCGCGGCTGGCGCCATACAAGCGGGTCAAGCGGTTGGAGTTTGCTGAGTTGCCGAAGACCATTTCGGGGAAGATCAGGCGGGTCGAGCTGCGGCGTCTAGAGGCCGGGCGGCGGGGCCGGAATGAGCAGGGGAAAGCAGAATTCATCGATGGTGGGGCGGAGTAGAAGGTAAATCTCATGTCGGGTGCGGATGGCTAACAGGCCCCCAATGGCCTGATTGAACCTCGCTACGTATTCAAGGAGGCTGTCGCATATAGCGAGCAACTCACACTATCTCTAAACCACTAATGTTGCGTGATCGTTCAAAATGGCTAGATTTTGGAGCAGGTGAGTATCTAGTTTCCGCCTGAAAATGCTGACATAAAACGCTGACATGATTGTACACAGGGTGGATTCGTCAGAATGGCTTGGAGCGATGCATTTTCGAGTCTCCCACCTGGGATAAAAGGCGCAATAGCTGTTTTCACAATAGTGCCTGCGATCGCTATAATATCCTATGTCAGTTTAGTGGTGGTACCGACAATTCCAGCAATCGTCGAAGCAATTAAACAAGGTCGTCCTGCCACGCTGGTGCCTTTGGGGATAAGAGAGTATGAGCCGCCTAGTGTGAAAGAGTGTAAGCTTGTTGTGGAAAATACTAATGACAGCCACGTTCTTTCCAGGCAGCTTTTGACAGGAGCGTTGATCTGCTGAAGTCACAGCAGATTATTCTGCAAGATAGCATGAACAAGCGTTCCGAGTTCATGCAGTTGGCTGCGGAAAAAATCAATGCAATGCGCTACAGTTCGGACGGTGTTTTGCGAAATTTGTATGATGACGTGCAATCTCAGCAGAATGCAAAAGACAAAATCACGTCGAAACTGGAAGGACGCATCGAAGTGGCAATCGACTACTTAAATCGATTGAGAGATTATTGTCTTCATCCAAATCGATCATAAGCGTTCTATACGTTGAGATTCAAGTGTTGGCGCTTCGCCAATCGACAACGCTGGGCGTTCTCGGCAAACAAGCGCTGTGCGGACGTGGGCTATCAACTAGAAGCCGACTTCCAACTGAACTCAACAACCCGAGCTTGCCTCTACCCCACCAAATTCTCCGCTCCCCTTCCCGCCAAAACTGCATCAATCCCGTCTAGCACCAAGTTCCCCATTGCATCCCGCGTCTCCACTGTGGCACTGCCCAGGTGCGGCAGCAGTACCACGTTCTCCAGCGCCAGCAGCCCCGGCGCCACGTTCGGCTCGTTGTTGTAAACGTCCAACCCCGCCGCCGCGACCTGGCCGGACTGCAACGCCGCGATCAGGGCGTCGTCGTCGATCAGGGTGCCGCGGGCGGCGTTGGCCACCACGGCGCCGTGCGGCAGGCGCGCGATCCGCTCGGCATTCAGCCAGTGCCGCGTCGCCTCCCCGCCCGGCGCGTGCAGCGACAGCACGTCGCACACGGGCAGGAAACTGTCGTCGCTGTCGTGGAAGGTGGCGCCCTGCTCCATCTCGGGCGGCAGGCGCACCTGGTCGCGGTAGTGCACCGCCATGCCGAAGCCGCGCGCCATGGGCGCGAGTTCCCGCCCGATGCGGCCCATGCCAAAGATGCCGAGGCGGCGTCCGGACACGCCGGTGCCGAGCAACTGCGTCGGCGCCCAGCCCGTCCACCGTCCGGACCGCACCAGCCGCTCCCCCTCCCCGGCCCGGCGGGCGGCGGCCAGGATCAGCAGCATGGCCAGCTCCGCGGTGGCGACGCTCAGCACGTCCGGGGTGTTGACGACGGCGATGCCGCGCTCCCGGGCGGCCGGGAGGTCGATGTGGTCGAAGCCCACGCTGAAGGTGCCGATCACCCGCACGGTGCCGGGCAGGGCGCGGATGGTGGCGGCGTCGAGCCGTTCCGCCGGGCAGCACAGCACGGCGCTGGCGCCCTCGGCGCGCGCCAGGATGTCGGCGCCGGTCACGGGCGCGTCGGCGGGGTTCAGCCGCGCCTCGTAGTCGCGGGACGCGCGGGCCTCCACCGCGGGCGGCAGGCGCCGGGTCACCAGCAGGATCGGCTTGGCCATGGCGTCAGCTCCACAACGGGTCGATGGCGGGGTTGCCGGCCAGCACCGCTTCGATGTTGTCGAGCGCCCGGAACCCCATGGCGTTGCGCGTTTCCGTGGTGGCGCTGCCCATGTGCGGGGTCAGGAACACGTTGGGCAAGGCGGCGAGCCGCGTGTCGAAGTCCGGCTCGCGGCGGAACACGTCCAGCCCGGCCGCGGCCAACTGGCCGGATTGCAGGGCGTCGATCAGCGCGTCCTCATCCACCAGCGAGCCGCGGGCGGCGTTCACCAGCACCGCGCCGCGGGGCAACAGGCCGATGGTCTCGGCGTTCATCAGCTTGTCCGTCGCCGCCCCGCCCGGCGCGTGCAGGGACACGATCTGGCAATGCGGCAGCAGCTCGCGCAGGCTCGGCATGAACTCGGCGCCCTGCTCCAGCTCGGGCGCTGCGCGGGCCATGTCGGTGTAGAGCACGCGCATGTTGAAGCCGCGGGCGCGCTGCGCCACCGCCCGGCCGATGCGCCCGAAGCCTATGATGCCGATGGTCTTGCCGCTGGCCTGGATGCCCAGCATCTCCCGCATCCCGAAGCTGCGCCGCCAGCCGGAGCGCATGACCTCCGTGTGCTCCCAGGCGCGGCGGCAGGCGCAAAGCAGCAGCATGAACGCGAGGTCCGCCGTGCAGTCTGTCAGCACCTCCGGCGTGTTGGTGACGACCAGGCCGCGCCCCTTGGCAGCCGCCACGTCGATGTGGTCGTAGCCGACGCTGCACGTCGCGGCGACGCGCACGGACGGGGGCAAGCGGGCGATCAGGTCGGCGCCGAGCTTGAGGTTGCTGCTGAAGAACAGCGCCTCCGCCTTGTGGCCGGCGAGCGCCTCGATCACGGCGTCGGGCGGCATGTCGGCGTGCTCGGACAGCACGGCGTCGAACTCGGTCCGGGCGCGCTCGGTCACGGCCTGCGGCACGGGCCGCGCGACGACCAGGCGGTGCTTGGGCATGGATGAACCCCCCGTTCTTTGCGCCACCATGCCCGGGCTTGCCGGGATCGGGAAGGGGCGGCACGCTGGCGCCATGCGGAACCCACCCATGCAGGCCCGGCTTGCGGTCGATATCGGCGGCACCTTCACCGACCTGGCGCTGGAGCAGGGCGGCACGCGGCGTACCGCCAAGGTCCTGACCACCGGGGCGGAGCCGGAGCGTGGGGTGCTGGAGGGGGTCGCGGCAATCCTGCGCGGCGCCGGGCTGGCGCCGGGGGATGTCGGCATCCTGGTCCACGGCACGACGCTCGCGACCAACGCCATCATCGAGCGCAAGGGCGCGCGCACGGCGCTGGTCACGACGCAGGGCTTCCGGGATGTGCTGGCGATGGGCAACGAGAGCCGCTACGACCAGTACGACCTCGACATCACCCTGCCGGAGCCGCTGGTGCCGCGCCACCTGCGCTTGGCTGTCCCGGAGCGGCTGGACAACACGGGCGCCGTGCTGCTGCCGCTCGACGAGGCCGCGGTGCAGGACCTCGTTCCCGTGCTGCGGCGGGAAGAAGTGCAAAGCGTCGCCGTCGGCTTCCTGCACAGCTTCGTCAACCCGGCGCATGAGCGCTGGGTGCGCGACATCCTGCGCCACGCGCTCCCAGACCTGCCGGTGTCGCTGTCCTCCGAGGTATCGCCGGAGATGCGGGAATGGGAGCGGTTCAGCACCGCCGCCGCCAACGCCTACGTGCAGCCGATGATCGCCGGGTATTTGAACCGGCTGCAATCGGGCCTGCTGGGCATGGGGCTGCGCGCCCCGGTGTTCCTGATGCTGTCGGGCGGGGGCTTGACCACCATCGACACCGCCTGCCGCTTCCCGATCCGCCTGGTCGAGAGCGGCCCGGCCGGCGGCGCGATCTTCGCCGCCGACATCGCGCGCCAATGCGGCCTCGGCCGGGTGCTGAGCTTCGACATGGGCGGCACCACGGCCAAGGTGTGCCTGATCGACGGCGGCGAGCCGCAATCCTCCCGCAGCTTCGAGGTGGCGCGGGTCGGGCGGTTCAAGCGCGGCTCGGGCCTGCCGCTGCGCATCCCGGTGATCGAGATGGTGGAGATCGGCGCGGGCGGCGGCAGCATCGCCCACGTGGACGCGCTGGGCCGCATCGCCGTGGGGCCGGAAAGCGCCGGGGCGGAGCCGGGGCCGGCCTGCTACGGCCGCGGCGGGGACCGCCCGGCGGTGACGGATGCGAACCTCCTGCTGGGCCGCTACGACCCCGAGCGCTTCGCCGGCGGCGCGATGCGGCTCGATGCGGACGCGGCGGAGGCGGCGCTGCTGGCCGCGGTGGGGGCAAAGCTCGGCATCGGCGCGGGCATGGCGGCGCTGGGCGTGGTGGAGATGGTGGACGAGAACATGGCCAACGCCGCCCGCGTCCACGCCATCGAGAGCGGCAAGACCTACGCCGGGCGCACGCTGATCGCCTTTGGCGGCGGCGGCCCGGTCCATGCCTGCCGGGTGGCGGAGAAGGTCGGCATCGCCCGCGTGCTGGTGCCGAGCGGCGCCGGCGTTGGCAGCGCCATCGGTTTCCTGCGTGCGCCGGTGGGCTACGAGGTGGTGCGCAGCCTGTACGGGCGCCTGGGCCGGTTCGACGCCGCCGCCGTGGACGCCCTGCTGTCCGACATGGCGCGGGAGGCGGAAGCCGTGGTGGCGCTGGGCAGCTTCGGGGCGCCCACCCGGCAAACACGCATCGCCTTCATGCGCTACGTCGGCCAGGGGCACGAGATCCCCGTGACGCTGCCGCCGGGCCGATTGGGCGAGACGGAGGTGGCCGGGCTGCGCGCGGCATTCGACGCCGAGTACGCCCGCTTCTACGACCGCCCGGTGCCGAGGTCGGACGTGGAGGTGATGAGCTACGCCGTGACCGTCGCGACCGTGCCGGAAGCCGCGCCGGCCGCGACCGCCGCGGCGGCGGTGCCGGGCAGCACGCGGACGCAGCGGGTGCGGGACACGGCGACGGGCGAGGCCGGCGATTGGGCCGTGCATGACCGCGCCTCGCTCGCGCCGGGCCAGACCGTGCCCGGCCCGGCCATCGTCGCGGAGGACGAGACCAGCACCCTCGTCGGCCCCGGCTGGCGCGCGACGGTCGATCCGCGCGGATACCTCGATTTGGTGCGGGAGGAAGCATGAGCGTCCTGGAGCAGATCCAGCGCCAGGTGATGTGGAACCGCCTGCTCGCGGTGGTGGAGGAGCAGGCGCAGACCATGATCCGCACCGCCTTCAGCACCACGGTGCGGGAAGCGGGCGACCTGTCTGCCGGCATCTTCGACCTGGGAGGCCGCATGTTGGCGCAGGCGGTGACGGGCACGCCCGGCCACGTCAACAGCATGATGGAAAGCATCGGCCACTTCCTGCGCAAGTTCCCGGCGGACACGCTGCGGCCCGGCGACCACCTGATCACCAACGACCCGTGGCTCGGCACCGGGCACCTGCATGACCTGACGGTGGTGACGCCGGCGTTCCACGGCGGCCGGCTGGTCGCGCTGTTCGCCAACACGGCGCACGTGATCGACGTGGGCGGCCTCGGCATGGGGCCGGAAGGCCGGTCGGTGTTCGAGGAGGGGCTGTACATCCCCATCGTCAAGTGCTTCGAGGCGGGCCGGTCGAACGAGACCTTCTTCGACTTCCTGCGTGCCGGCACCCGGTTGCCGGTGGAGCTGGAGGGGGACGTGTACTCGCTGTGCGCCTGCAACGACGCCGGGGCGCGGCGGCTCACGCAGATGATGGAGGAGTTCGCGCTGGACAGCATCGACCCGCTGGCCGCCTTTGTCCTGGACAGCAGCCATCGCGCGACGCTGGCGGAGATCGCCAAGCTGCCGGGCGGCACCTACCGCGCGGAGATCTGGTCGGACGGCTACGAACGCCCGGTGCGCTTGGCCGCCAGCATGACAATCGGCGCGGACGCGATCACCGTCGATTTCGACGGCACCAGCGGCCTGTCCGGGCGCGGCATCAACGTGCCCGCCGCCTACACCCGGGCCTACGCCAGCTTCGGCATCAAGTGCGTTGTGGCGCCCGACATCCCGAACAACAGCGCCAGCCTGGCGCCGTTCCGCATGAGCATCCCGGAAGGCTGCATCCTGAACGCGCTGCGGCCCAGCCCGGTCGCGGTGCGCCACGTGGTCGGGCAGTTGCTGCCGGACCTGATGATGGGCTGCCTGCACGGGGCGGCGCCGGACCGGGTGACGGCGGAGGGGTCGTCCTGCCTGTGGAACCCGCCCCTGCGCGGCGGCCCCAGCGTCAGCGGGCAGGACTCGCCGCTGGCGGATTTCGAGGTCATCACCTTCAACTCCGGCGGCACCGGGGCGCGTCCGGAGCAGGACGGGCTGGACGGCACGGCGTTCCCGTCCGGCGTGCGGACCATGCCGGTGGAGGCGACGGAGAACGTGGCGCCCGTGGTGTTCTGGCGCAAGGAGCTGCGTCCCGGCAGCGGCGGCGCCGGGCGCACCCGCGGCGGCTTCGGCCAAATCATGGAGATCGGCGCCAAGGGGGACGCGGAGTTCGCCTGCAACGCGATCTTCGACCGGGTGGCCCATGCGCCGCGCGGGCGGGACGGCGGCGGGGACGGCGCGCCCGGCGCCGTGCGGCTGAAAAGCGGTGCCCTGCTCCGCACCAAGGGCTACCAGGTGATCCCCGCCGGCGACCGACTGGTGCTGGAACTGCCCGGCGGCGGCGGCATGGGTCCGCCGGAGCAGCGCGACCCGGCCCGGCACGCGCGGGACGTGCGGGACGGGTTGATCGGCGAAGGGAATTGAACATGCGTTGCGGCATCATCATTCCGGGACGACCCAAGCACGGCCACGGCGGACCGAAGAGATCTCCAGGATCGAAGCGTACGGCACAGGGGTGAGAGAGAGCCGTGACGATCTGGCGGGCCGTTTTCATCGAAGCGGGCGTGAACCCGCCGGCGTGGGCCGGGTGCGTGGTGACGCGCAACCAACCCTGAGCAGCGCAGCCGTTGCTTTCTGTATCTTCCGTACCACCCTGAAAAACAGTAGTGTGACAAACGTACAGCAAATATTGCTGGAACTTGCGATACCGGGGACAGTTGGGCGTTCGGTGCCGCCGAGCCACGCATTCCCTGTCAGATGAGCACATCATGAGCATCCGCACATCCGCCTCCGCCTTCTTCGCAGCCCTCCTCGTCGCCGGGTCGTTCGGCGCCGCGGCCAACGCCGCGACGACGCACCACCGCACGACCCAACACTAGCACGCGCCTTCGAGTACCGCGCGCGACACCCCGGCCGGCAACGCCGCCACCGATGCGCTGAACGAGCAAAGCCTGAACAGCGCCCGCAGCGGCGCAGCCCCGGCGGTCGGCACCTCCTCGCCCGCCTCCGCGCCGATGTCCACGCCCGCCCAGTAGCGGTCCGGTAGCGGCCCTGTCCCGGCGGCCTGCGCCCCGCAGGCCGCCGGCGGCGCCCCCGCGGCCCCGGGCGGATGGCGCCGCGCCGGCGGGTGCAGGGGAAGGGTCCCGG
>CAXUIQ010000164.1:0-8188 GCA_964250815.1 uncultured Acetobacteraceae bacterium | reverse complement strand
GAAATCGGGCGCCATGTTGCGCTCGATCGCGCCCAAGTCCTTCTTGTTCACGAAATCGTCGAAGTGGTCGATCACGAGCCGCTTGTTGCGCTCAAGTGCCGTTCGCTCGTCGTTATCCATGGTGCCGACTCCTCTTCAAGCGATGGGGGGATGGCTTGAGCCGCTCACCTTCCGCACGCCTACGGCAAAGATCCTGCAAAAACAGGCCAGGACCGTCTTGCGGCGCGGGTAGGTCGCCCCGAGGCAGGACGCCGCCGTGGACCCGGTATGCAAGGCCGTGACGGCCATCGACGCCTCCGTTATCATTGAGAATGATGTGGGAGGTTATCTGATATCAGTCAAATCGAATGTTTTGATGGCGTGCATCATCCCGGTCGATGCCGCTCACCTCCGGCTCCGGCCCACCGCGGCCACGACCTCCCGCAGCCAGGCTTGCGCCGGGTCGGAGGCGGTGCGGCGGTGCCAGGCCATGCGGATGTCGTAGCCCGGGGACGGCAGCGGCACCGGGCAGACGGCAAGCCCGGCGGCCTCGGCGCAGTTCTCGGCCAGCCTGCGCGGCAGCGCCGACACCGCGCGGAACCCGTGCAGCAGGAACGGCACGGCCAGGAAGTGCGGCGTCGTGTAGATCACCGTGCGGCTGCGCCCGGCGGCCTGCAAAAGCTCGTCCAGGTGCCCGAACGGCTCCCCCCGCAGCGACACCAGGACGTGCGGCAGCGCGGCGTAGTCGTCGAGCGACAGCGGCGGCTCCACCCCGCAGGCCCGCGCGTCGAACAGGCACATGAAGGTTTCACGGTAGAGCGTGGCGGCGTCCAGCCCGGCCTCGGCTTCCGGAATGTAGCCGACCATCAGGTCGATGGCACCGGCGGCCAGCAGCTCCGCGCCCACGCGCATCTCGACCGAGCGCGCGATGACGCGCACGCCCGGCGCGTCCCGCCGGACCGCCCGCAGCACGTCCGGCATGACCGCCGCCTCCACCTGGTCTGACACGCCGATGCGGAAGGTGCGCCGGGCGGTGCCCGGATCGAAGGCGCGCGTGCTGAACACCTCTTCTCGCAGCTCCGCCAGGATGCGCGACACCGGCGCCACCAGGTCGAGCGCCCGGCTGGTCGGCTGCAGCCCGGCGGGGGTGCGGGTCAGCAGCGGGTCCCCGAACATCTCCCGCAGCCGGGCCAGGGCGCTGCTCATCGCGGGCTGGCCGATGCCCATGCGCCGGGCGGCGGCGGTGACGCTGCGCTCCGCGATCAGGATGTCGAACGCCACCAGCAGGTTCAGGTCGAAGCGCCGCAAGCTGTCGGGGGAAATGAGTTCGTTTGCCATCCAACCTCCGGGCGCTCGGCATGGGACCGCCAGGAAGCCACCGGCGGCGATGGGATGGCAAGCAGGCGCCCTGTGCCGCCCGGCCCCGTGTCGCCTGGCCCCGGGGCGATTGCGCCGGGGCCTGACCCATGCAACACGGCTTCACCGGCGGCTCGCTGCACGGAACGCCAGCTTCGGCTGATCCCGGAGGGAAGGTTGACGATGGTCCGCACGCTCACGCGCCTGCTGGTCGCCTGGCTCGTCGCGGGCGCGGCCCCGGCGCGGGCGGATATCACGCTGGGCGCGCTGCTGTCCCTCACCGGCCCGGGCGCCGGGCTGGGCATTCCGGAGCGCAGCACCATCGCCCTGCTGCCGGGCACCATCGCCGGGGAGCCGGTGCGCTGGGTGGTGCTGGACGACGCGACCGACACCACGGCCGCCGTGCGCGCGGCGCGCAAGATGATCGACGAGGAGCACGTCGATGCGATCCTGGGCGCGTCCGCCGCGCCGACCTCCGTCGCCATCCTCGACGCGGTCGGCGCCGCGGGCGTGCCGACGATCAGCCTGGCCGGGTCCAGCGCCGTGATCGACCCGCCGGGGGGCAACCGCCGCTGGGCCTTCAAGCCGATCCCCGGCGAGCGGGTCGCGGCGGCGCAGTTGGCCGGCCACATGGCCCGGACTGGCCGCAAGACGCTGGGCCACATCGGGTTCGCCACCAGCCTCGGCGACGGCTACATCGCCGCGCTGAACGCGGAAGCGGCGGCGCGCGGCATCCGCACGGTGGCCGAGGTCCGCTACAACCCCGGCGACGCAAGCGTGACGCCGCAGGTGCTGCGGCTGCTCGCGGCCCGGCCCGACGCGGTGTTCGTCGCCGCCAGCAGCACCCCGGCGACGACGCCGATCCTCGAACTGCGGGGGCGCGGCTACGCCGGGCCGATCTACACGGTGCAGGGGATCGCCGGGCCGGACGCGCTGCGGGTGGGGGGCCGCGCGCTGGACGGCACCATGTTCAGCGCCGTCCCGGTCCTGGTCGCCGAGCAGCTTCCGGACGACAACCCGGTGAAGGCCCCGGCGCTCGCCTTCGTGCGGGCCTACGAGGGCCGGTACGGCCCGGGCAGCCGCAGCCTGTTCGGCGCAACCTTTTGGGATGCGTTCCTGCTGGTCCAGGCGGCGGCGCCGCGCGCCCTGGTGGCCGGCCGGCCCGGCACGCCCGCCTTCCGCACGGCGCTCCGCGACGCCATGGAGGCGGTGCAGGGCCTGGCGGGGGCGGAGGCCGTGTTCAGCCTGTCCGCGCGGGACCACAGCGGCGCGCAGGCGGACAGCCAGGTGATGGTCGAAATCCGCGACGGCGGCTACCGCATCCTGAAGGACAGCCCGTAAGCGGCAGCAGGCGGCCTGACAGGTTCGGGATTGCCGGAGCCGGCCCCGGCCTGCTCTACACGCGCCGGTGATCGACAAGCTCGCCTACTTCGTCGCCGTGGCGCGGGAGCGCAGCTTCCGCCGCGCGGCGGAGGCGTGCGGCGTGGCGCAGCCGACCCTTTCGGCGGGGATCAAGCAGCTTGAGGAGGAGCTGGGCGTCATGCTGGTGCGCCGCAGCTCCCGCTTCCACGGCCTGACGCCGGAAGGGGAGAAGGTGCTGGAATGGGCGCGGCGCATGGTGGGCGACGCCGCCGCCATGCGCCAGGAACTGCAGGCCATGCGGACGGGGCTTTCGGGCCATCTGCGCATTGCGGTGATCCCCACCGCGCTCGCGGTGGTGCCATGGCTCACCGGCCCGTGCCTCCTCCGGCACCCGGCGCTGCAATTCACCGTGCTGTCCCATTCCTCCGCCACGATCCTGCGGATGCTGGAGAACCTGGAGGTGGACGCCGGCATCACCTACCTCGACAACGAGGCGGTGGGCCGGGTGCAGGCGGTGCCGCTCTACACCGAGCGCTACCGCTTGGTGACCGCGGCCGACGGCGCGTTCGGCAGGCGGGACAGCGTGAGGTGGGCCGAGCTGAACCAGGTGCGCCTGTGCCTGCTGACGCCGGACATGCAGAACCGGCGCATCATGGACCATCTGATGCGCGGCGCCGGGGCGGAGCCGCGGGCGGCGCTTGAGAGCAATTCCCAGGTGGCGCTGCTGGCGCACGTGCTGACCGGGCAATGGGCGACGGTGTTGCCCGAGCGCCTGGCCGAGACGCTGGCGCTGTCGCCGCGCCTGCGCCGCATCCCGATCACCGATCCGGACGCGACGCACGAGATCGGCCTGGTGCTGCCGCGGCGGGAGCCGATGCCAATTCTGGCGGCGGCGCTGCTGGCGGAGGCGCGGCTGCTGGTCCGGCGGCGTTGATAGGACTTTGCTATCGCAGCACGTGGGACGGGGCCTTGTTTGCGGTGGATCTAGGCCAAGTATCACTCCTACGCACATACGAAGTTGCCGAGGGGACGAGCGAGCGCCGTGACAGCATTGGCCAGCCAACCATCAGCGACGGCTGGGCGGGAGGGCGGACATTGGGATGCCGCCCTGGCCGGCGAGATCATCGCCGCGCATGTCGGGATGGAAGGTGCCGCGCTGCCGATCCTGCACGCGCTCCAGGAGGAGTTCGGCTACGTGCCGAAGCAGAGCGAGGCGATGATCGCCGACGCGCTGAACCTGTCGCGGGCCGAGGTGCACGGCGTCATCTCCTTCTACCACGATTTCCGCCGCGCGGCGCCGGGCCGGCACGTTCTGCAGGTTTGCCGGGCGGAGGCATGTCAGGCGGTGGGTGCCGTCGCCATGGCGGACCGGCTGCTGGCCCGGCTCGGCATCGCGTGGGGCGGCACGACCGGGGACCGCAGCCTGACCGTGGAACCCACCTTCTGCCTGGGCCTGTGCGCCTGCGGCCCGGCGGCGCTGCTGGACGGCGAGCCGCTGGCCCGGCTCGACGACGCCAAGCTGCTTGAGGCCACCGAGGAGGCACGGCGCACATGACGCAACTCTACTTGCCGAAGGACATGGCGGCGCTGGCGCTCGGCGCCGACCGCGTTGCGCGGACCTTGCAGGCCGAGGCGGCGCGGCGCGGCCTGGCGCTGGACCTGGTGCGGACCGGCACGCGCGGCGCAGTCTGGCTGGAGCCGCTGCTGGAGGTGGAAACGCCCGCGGGACGCATCGCCTACGGCCCCGTGCAGGCGGCGGACGTGGCGGGCTTGCTGGATGCCGGGCTGCTGGACGGCGGCGCGCACGCGCTGCGGATCGGCCGCCCGGAGGAGCATCCGTGGTTCGCCGGGCAGACCCGGCTCACCTTCGCCCGCTGCGGCGTGATCGACCCGGTATCGGTGGAGGACTACCGCGCCCATGGCGGCTATGCCGGGCTGGAACGGGCGCTGGCGCTGGGCGACGTGGCCACCGTGGACGAGGTCAAGCTGTCGGGTTTGCGCGGGCGGGGCGGCGCCGGGTTTCCCACGGGGATCAAGTGGAACACGGTCCGGCTGGCGCAGTCGGACCGCAAGTATGTCGTCTGCAACGCCGACGAGGGCGACAGCGGCACCTTCGCCGACCGGATGCTGATGGAAGGCGACCCGCTCAGCCTGGTGGAAGGCATGACCATCGCCGCCGTCGCGGTGGGGGCCACCAAGGGCTACATCTATACCCGGTCGGAGTACCCGCACGCGATCCGCGCCATGCGCGCGGCGATCGAGGCCGCTCGCCGGGCCGGGCTGCTGGGGCCGGACATCATGGGGTCCGGCCATGCCTTCGACTTGGAGGTGCGGATGGGCGCCGGCGCCTACATCTGCGGCGAGGAAACCTCCTTGCTGGAGAGCCTGGAGGGCAAGCGCGGCACCGTGCGCGCGAAGCCGCCGCTGCCGGCCATCGAGGGGCTGTTCGGGCGTCCGACCGCGGTGAACAACGTGCTGTCGCTCGCCAGCGTTCCGTGGATCATGGCGAACGGGGCCGCGGCCTATGCAGCGTTCGGCACCGGGCGGTCGCTCGGCACCCTGCCGGTGCAGCTCGCCGGCAACGTGGCGCGCGGCGGGCTGGTCGAGATCCCGTTCGGCGCGCCGATCCGCAGCCTGGTCGAGGACTGGGGGCAGGGGACCGCGAGCGGGCGTCCGTTCCGCGCCGTGCAGGTGGGCGGGCCGCTCGGTGCGTACTTCCCGGAGGCGCTGCTGGACACGCCGCTCGACTACGAGGCGATGGCCCGGGCCGGCGGCCTCTTGGGCCATGGCGGCGTGGTGCTGTTCGACGACACGGTGGACCTGGCGCAGCAGGCGCGCTTCGCCTTCGAGTTCTGCGCTGCCGAGAGCTGCGGCAAATGCACGCCCTGCCGCATCGGCGCGGTGCGCGGCATGGAGGTCATCGACCGCATCGTGGCGGGCATCGAGCCGGCCAAGAACTTCGCCGTGCTGGACGACTTGTGCGAGACGATGACGGACGCCTCGCTGTGCGCCATGGGCGGGCTGACGCCGGTGCCGGTGAACAGCGCGCTGACCCACTTCCCCGAGGATTTCGACCGCGCCGGGCGCTTGCCCATCGCGGCGGAGTAGGAAAACGCCATGACCCTGATCCGCGAGCTGGACACCGGGACGCCCATCCGCGTCGCGGACACCACGGTGACGCTGACCATCGACGGGCAGTCGGTGACGGTGCCGCGCGGCACCTCCATCATGGCAGCGGCGGCCACGATGGGCACGCAAGTCCCGAAACTGTGCGCGACCGACAGCCTGGAGCCGTTCGGCTCCTGCCGCCTGTGCATCGTGCAGATCGAGGGCCGCCGCGGCTACCCGGCCTCCTGCACCACCCCGGCGGAAGAGGGCCTGGTGGTCCACACGGAGAACGCCGCCATCGCCAAGCGGCGGCGCGGGGTGATGGAGCTGTACATCTCCGACCACCCGCTGACCTGCCTGACCTGCTCGGCCAACGGCGACTGCGAATTGCAGGACATGGCGGGCAAGGTGGGCCTGCGCGAGGTGCGCTATGGCTACGACGGCGCGAACCATTTGGACGCGCCCTCGGACGAGAGCAACCCGTACTTCACCTTCGAGGCCAGCAAGTGCATCGCCTGCTCCCGCTGCGTGCGGGCGTGCGAGGAGACGCAGGGCACCTTCGCGCTGACGATGGAGGGCCGCGGCTTCGCGTCCAAGATCTCCGCCGGCGGCACCGACTTCATGGGGTCCGAGTGCGTGTCCTGCGGCGCCTGCGTGCAGGCCTGCCCCACCGCGACGCTGAACGAGAAGTCGGTGATCGCGCTGGGCACGCCCGAGCATTCGGTCGTCACCACCTGCGCCTATTGCGGCGTCGGCTGCTCGTTCAAGGCGGAGATGAAGGGGGAAACCCTGGTCCGCATGGTGCCCTACAAGGACGGCAAGGCCAACGCCGGCCATTCCTGCGTAAAGGGGCGGTTCGCCTTTGGCTACGCCACCCACAAGGACCGCAAAACGAAGCCGATGATCCGCGCCGCGATCACCGACCCGTGGCGGGAGGTGTCGTGGGAAGAGGCCATCGCCCACGCCGCGGGCGAGTTCAAGCGCATCCAGGCCCAGTACGGCCGGGACAGCGTAGGGGGCATCACCTCGTCGCGCTGCACCAACGAAGAGACCTTCCTGGTGCAGAAGCTGATCCGCGGCGCGTTCGGCAACAACAACGTCGATACCTGCGCCCGGGTCTGCCACTCGCCCACCGGCTACGGCCTCAGCGCCACGCTGGGCACGTCCGCGGGCACCCAGGACTTCGCCTCCGTCGATCATTCGGACGTGATCCTGGTGATCGGCGCCAACCCGACGGACGGGCACCCGGTGTTCGCGTCGCGCATGAAGCGGCGGCTGCGCGCCGGCGCCCGGCTGATCGTCGCCGACCCGCGGCGCATCGACCTCGTGCGCTCCCCGCACATCGAGGCGCAGCACCACCTGCCGCTGCTGCCCGGCACCAACGTCGCCCTTTTGAACGCGATGGCCCATGTGGTCGTGACCGAGGGGCTGGTCGCCGAGGACTACGTGCGGGAGCGGTGCGACCTGGCCGAGTTCGAGAGTTGGGCGCGCTTCATCGCGCAGGAGCACAACTCGCCGGAGGCGAGCGAGAAGCTGACCGGCGTGCCGGCCGCGGAAGTGCGCGCGGCGGCACGGCTGTTCGCCACCGGGGGCAACGCCGCCATCTACTACGGGCTGGGCGTCACCGAGCACAGCCAGGGCACCACCACCGTGATGGCGATGGCGAACCTCGCCATGGCGACGGGCAACATCGGCAAGCTGGGTGCCGGGGTGAACCCGCTGCGCGGCCAGAACAACGTGCAGGGCGCCTGCGACATGGGCAGCTTCCCGCACGAGCTGACCGGCTACCGCCACGTGTCCGACGACGCGGCGCGGGAGATGTTCGAGGCGACCTGGGGCGTGCCGATCTCCGCCGACCCCGGCCTGCGCATCCCCAACATGCTGGACGACGCGGTGGAGGGCACCTTCAAGGCGCTGTATATCCAGGGCGAGGACATCGCGCAGTCCGACCCCGACACGCAGCACGTCACCGCCGGGCTGCGGGCGATGGAGTGCATCGTCGTGCAGGACCTGTTCCTGAACGAGACGGCGAAGTACGCCCACGTGTTCCTGCCGGGGTCGTCGTTCCTGGAAAAGGACGGCACCTTCACCAACGCGGAGCGGCGGATCAACCGGGTCCGCAAGGTGATGACGCCGCTGGGCGGCCTGGCCGACTGGGAAGCGACGGTCGCTTTGTCCAACGCGCTCGGCTTCCCCATGAGCTACAGCCACCCGAGCGAGATCATGGACGAGATTGCGGCGCTCACTCCGAGTTTCGCCGGGGTATCCTACGCCAAGCTGGATGCGGAGGGGTCGCTGCAATGGCCCTGCAACGACGCGGCGCCGCTCGGCACGCCGATGATGCACGTGGACCGCTTCGTGCGCGGCAAGGGCCGGTTCATGC
>CAXUIQ010000163.1:0-8196 GCA_964250815.1 uncultured Acetobacteraceae bacterium | reverse complement strand
GTGCGGCGCATGTCGCGCACCTGGCCCGCGTCGAAGCGGCGGACGCGGTGCATGGTCTGCCGGTTGTCCCACATCACCAGGTCGAACGGCTGCCAATGGTGGACGTAAACGAACTGCGGCTGCGTCGCGTGCTCGGTGAGGTCGCGCAAAAAGGCGCGCGCTTCCGGTACCGGCCATCCCACGATCGACCCGGCGTGCGACGACAAGTAGAGCGACCGGCGCCCGGTCCTCGGGTGCGTGCGCACCAGGCGCTGCCGCACCGGCGCGAACATCGCCCGCTCCTCCGCGGTGAGCGCATCGAAGCCGAGCGCGCCGCGCGAATACATCAGCGAATGCTCGCAGACCAGGTCCTCCACCTCCTCCCGGGTCTGCGGGTCCAGTGCGTCGTAGGCTGCCCGCATGTCGGCGAACTCGGTGTTGCCGCCGGACGTGGACACCACGCGCCCTGACAGGATCGAGTACTTCGCCGGCGTCGCGCGGAAGGAGCTGTCGGAATGCCAAAGCTGGTTGCCGAGGTTGAACATCCGGCGCCGGTCGTCGCGGGCCAGCGGCTTGCCGTGCTGGTCGAGGTTGGACACGTCGGCGATCTGCGGGTCGAGCCGCCGCTGCGCCGCCGGGGTGACGTTGCCGCCGGCGGTCTCCTCCAGCGCGCCGAAGTTCAGGGTGAAGGCCACCTGCTGCGCGTCGGTGATCCGCTGCGCCGGGAACACCAGCACCGCGTGCTCGTCCATGCCGGCCTCGATTGCGGCGACCTCCGCGGGATTGAGCGGCCGGGCCAGATCCAGCCCGGTGATCCGTCCCGCCAGCGTCGGACCCAGCCGTTCGATGGAGATCGCCATGCCTTGCCCCTTTCAGGCCGCCGACGCGGCCCCGTCCGCCGCCCGGCGGGATGCTAAACGCCGCCGATCCCGATGTCAGCCCTCGACGCGACGCGGAACGCGCCTTCTCGCCCCCGTCCGCCAAGGCCAATCGAGGCTGCGCCCGCAACCGGCCCTCCAGCGCAGCGTTGCCGCGCCATGGACCCCTCCGAGAAGGCGCTGGAAATCCACGGCCGGCTGTGCCGGGAGTACGGCTGCCCCATCGCCTACTTCCACGCGCTCGACCCGTTGAGCGAGTTGGTCAGCTCCCTGCTGTCCCACCGCACCCGCAATGCCGACAGCGGGGCGGCGTTCAAGGCATTGCGCGGGCGCTTCCCCGACTGGGCCTCGGTCGCCGCGGCGCCCACGGCGGAGGTGCAGGCGGCGATTTCCCGCGTCACCTGGCCGGAGCAGAAGGCGCCGCGCATCCAGGCGATCCTGCGCGCGGTCCAGGCGGAGCGCGGCGCCCTGTCGCTCGACTTCCTGGCCGACCTGTCGGTGGAGGAGGCGCGGGCCTGGCTGGAGCGGCTGCCCGGCATCGGGCCGAAGACCAGCGCCGCCGTGCTCAGCTTCAGCAGCCTGCGCCGCCCGGCGCTGCCGGTGGACAGCCACCACCACCGGGTCGCCGCCCGCACCGGGCTGATCCCCTCGGGCCTGGCGGTCGGGCCGTCGCACCGGGTGCTGGCCGCGCAACTGCCGCCCGATTGGGACGCGCAGCAAGTCTATGACAACCACGAGGTGCTGATGCTGCACGGCCAGCGCTGCTGCTTCTTCCGCGTTCCCGCCTGCGGGCGCTGCGTGCTGCTGGACCTGTGCCCGACCGGGCAGAAGCTGGTGCAGTCCGCCGCGGGTCCGGACGGCGCCGACCCGGCCGCGTTGCCGGCCTAACCAGCCTTGGCCGCTCCCGCAAGCCCGCGGCGGCCGAGCCAGGCGAGCAGCCGCGCGTTCACCGCCTCCGGCGCTTCCTGCTGCACCCAGTGCGACACGCCGGGCAGGCGTTCCAGCGTGAAGTCGGCGACATGCGGCTCGTAGCCCTCGGTCAGCTCCAGCCCGAGCGCCGCGTCCTCCTCGCCCCAGACCATCAGGGTCGGCACTTCGATCTTCGGCGTGGGCGCGGCGTCGTTCGACAACCCGGCGAAGTTGGCCCGGTAGTAGTTGAGCATCGCGGTCATGGCACCCGGCAGCAGGGCGTTGCGCCGGTAGCGTTCCAGCACGTCGGGCGGGAAGGCCGCCTTGTTCACCGCCATGCCGCGGAAAGATTGGGCGACGGCGCGGGCGCGCCCGGCGGTGAGCAGCGCCTCCGGCAGCCGGGGAAGCTGGAAGAAGGCCACGTACCAGGACCGCCGGCGCTGCGCCCAGGAGTGGCGCAGCACGTGGCGGAACACCGCCGGGTGCGGCACGTTCATGACAACCAGGCCGTCGAGCGGCCGGGTCCGCTGCATGGCGAAATGCCAAGCGACCATCGCGCCCCAGTCGTGCCCGACCAGCAAGCGGCGGCGCGCGCCGCAGGCGTCGAACAGGAGGGCGGCGTCCGCGACCAGGTGCTCCATGCGGTAGGCGTCGCGGTCCGCGGGCCGGCTGCTGTCGCCGTAGCCGCGCAGGTCCGGGGCAACGGCCCGCCACCCGGCCTTGGCCAGCACTGGAAGCTGGAACCGCCAGGAGAACCGGCATTCCGGGAAGCCGTGCAGGCACAGCGCCACCGCGTCGCCCCCGCCGGCCTCATCGACCGCGAAGGTCTGGCCGTTCGCTTGGATGCGCCGGGTCGCGACCGCCGCGGCGCTCATCCCACGATGCTCACGGGGCTGGGCAAACGAGGATCTTGCCGACGGTTTCGCGCCGGGCGAGGCGGTCCAGCGCTTCCCGCGCGTCCTCCAACGGGAAACGCGCGCCGATCAGCGGCGACAGCCGGCCCGCGCGGTAAAGCGCCAGCACCGCATCCAGGACCTGCGCGGCGCCGGCGGGGTCGCGCTTGCAGACCTCGCCCCAGAACACGCCCATGGCGGAAGCGTCCTTGAGCAGCAGCCGGTTGGCCGGCAAGTCCGGGATCGTCCCGGCGGCGAAGCCGATCACCAGGTAGCGCCCGCGCCAGGCCAGGCCGCGCAGGCTTTGCACGCCGACCTCGCCGCCCACGGGATCGTAGATCACATCCGCCCCGGCACCGCCCGTCACAGAGCGCAGCCGGTCCACCCAGTCCGGGAGCGCGTAGTCGATCACCTCGTCCGCGCCGAGGCCGCGGCACAGCTTGCGCTTCTCCGCCGTGCCGGCCGTTGCGATCACCCGGGCGCCGGCGGCCTTGGCGATCTGCACCGCGGCGCTGCCCACGCCGCCGGCCGCGGCGTGGACCAGCACGGTCTCGCCGGGTTGCAGCCCGGCGCGGTTGTGCAGGGCGTAGTGGCTGGTCGGGTAGTTGACGCCGAGCAGCACCAGCGCCGCTTCCCCCGGCACGTCGTCCGGCACCGGGCGGGCCGCGCCGGCCGGCACCAGCGCCTGCTCGGCAAAGGCGCCGCCCTCGATGCTGGCTGAAACCCGGGTGCCGGGCGCGAGCGGAGCCTCGGCGCCGGCCGCGGCGATCGTGCCCACCACCTCGACGCCCGGCGTGAAGGGCAGCGGCGGCTTGCGCTGGTAGCGGCCGCGCAGCATCAGGGTGTCGAGGAAGTTCACCCCCGCCGCCTCGACCTGCACCAGGTAGTCCTGCGGACCCGGCTGAAGCGCCGGGCAGTCTGCCAGGCGCATCTCGCCCGCTTCGGTGATCCGCTCCACGAGCCAGGCCTTCATCGCCGCCTCCTCAGCCGCCGAACGCCCCGGCGATCCCGGCATAGAAGCCGAAGCCCGCCGTGACCAGCACGACGGCGCCCACGACCCACTTGTAGGCGCCGCCCAGCCGGTACGGCTCGGGCAAGGTGCGCAGGGCGAGGACGTACAGGAAGCCCAGCACCACCGGCAGCAGCAGCGCGTTCATCACCTCGACCGCGACGGAAAGCTGGACCAGGTTGATGCCGGACGCGACCAGCACGCCGCCGGCGATCAGGCAGGCCGAGAAGATGCCGTAGAACCACGGCGCTTCCAGCGGGCGGTCCCGGAGCGACCGCTTGTAGCCCGCGACCTCGCCGATGCCCCAGGCGGCGGTGAGGCAGACGACGATGGTGGCGACGAGCGCCGCGCCCGCCATGCCGGCGGCGAACACCAGGCGGCCCACATCGTCGCCGAGGAACGGGATCAGCGCATGGGCGATCTCCGACACGTCGTTCAGCGAGGCGTCCGGGCTGCTCCGCCCTACGGTCGCGGCGACGGCGATCAGCACGGAGGCCATGATGAGCTGGGTGACCATCGCGCCGAACGCGGTGTCCCATCGGGCAAGCTTCAGGTCGTCCGGCCCCAGGCCCTTATCCAGCACGGCCGACTGCTGGTAGAAGATCATCCACGGCATAATCACCGCGCCGAGGTTGGCGGCGACCAGATAGAGGTACTTGGAATCGCCGAGTGGCGCCTGGGAAAGCTGCGCCGCGATCTCCGCCATGCTCGGGTGCGCGTGCCAGGCCACGGCGACGAAGGCCAGCTCGAACAGGCCCAGGACGATGGCGATCCGTTCGACCACGTGGTAGCTGCCGAGGCAGGTCATCACCAGCAGCAGCGCCACGACGACCGCCATCATCAGCGGGACCGGCAGGCCGAACAGCGAGGCGATGCCCGCCAGGCCGGACAACTGGGTGACGATGGCGCCGACGCAGGCGAGCACGAGGGTGCCGACCGACAGCCAGGCCCAGCCGCGCCCGAAGGTGAGGCGGATCAGCTCGCCATGGCCGCGCCCGGTGACGAGGCCGAGCCGCAAGGTGAGTTCCTGGACGATGAACAGGATGGGGATGAGCAGGAACTGCAGCGCTAGCAGCTTGTAGCCCCACTGCGCGCCGCTTTGGGCGGCGGTGATGATGCTGCCGGCGTCGGTGTCGGCCAGCATGACGAGGAGGCCCGGCCCCAAGGTCGCGAACAGGCGGCGGCGGAGCGGGACGGCAAGGACACGGGTGGACAAGGGATTCACCACAGGCTGTGAGTTGAGAATGGTTATCAACAACAACCATGGCAAGCAAGGGCCGTCAGGATAGGCCATGCTGCGCTTGACAGCGGCACGGCGCATGGGTCCATTCCCGAGGCATGACACGGGAAGGGGAAGGCAGCATGTCCGAGGCACGGGCGGAGGGCGCGGCCCAAGGCTTCGAAGCCGCCAGCCCGTTGGACGCGGTGGTGGTCGGCGCCGGGTTCGCCGGGCTGTACATGCTGCACCGGCTGCGCGGGCTGGGCCTGTCCGCCCGGGCGTTCGAGGCCGGAGCGGACGTGGGCGGCACCTGGTACTGGAACCGCTACCCCGGCGCGCGCTGCGACGTGGAAAGCATGCAGTACTCGTTCTCCTTTTCCGAGGACTTGCAGCAGGACTGGCGCTGGACCGAGCGGTTCGCGGGCCAGCCGGAGATCCTGGCCTACGCGAACCACGTGGCGGACCGCTTCGACCTGCGGCGCAGCATCCAATTTGGCACGCGGGTGACGGCTGCCTGCTTCGACGAGGCGGCCATGCTCTGGCGCATCGAGACCGACCGCGGCGACTGCGTTTCGGCGGCGTTCTGCATCATGGCAACCGGCTGCCTGTCCGCCGGGCGGGTGCCGGACATCCCCGGCATGGACGGGTTCCGCGGCCGGTCCTACCACACCGGGCAATGGCCGCACGAGGGCGTGGACTTCGCCGGGCAGCGCGTAGGCGTGATCGGCACCGGTTCGTCGGCGATCCAGTCGATCCCAGTCATCGCCGAGCAGGCGAAGCACGTGTACGTGTTCCAGCGCACGGCGAACTTCAGCGTGCCGGCGCGCAACGGCCCGATGACCCCCGAGTACGAGCGGGAATGGAAATCCGGTTACGCCGAGCGCCGGCAACGGGCGCGCAGGCTTAGGTCCGGCATCATCTACGACTTCGGGGACACCTCGGCGCTTGCGGCGAGCGCGGAGGAGCGGGAGCGCGAGTACCAGGCGCGTTGGGAAACGGGCGGCATCAGCCTGCTCGCCGCCTACAACGACCTCGCGCTGGACAAGGCGGCCAACGACACCGCGGCCGATTTCGTCCGCCGGCAGATCCGCGCGACCGTCAGCGACCCGGCGGTGGCGGAGGCGCTGCTGCCGACCAGCCATCCCATCGGCACCAAGCGCATCTGCGCCGACACCGGCTACTACGAGACGTTCAACCGCCCGAACGTGACGCTGGTGGACCTGCGGGCCTCGCCGATCGCCGCGGTCACGCCGGGCGGCATCGCCACGCGGGACGCCGAGTACGCGGTGGACAGCATCGTGTACGCGACCGGCTTCGACGCGATGACCGGCGCGCTGCTCCGGGCGGGCATCCGCGGCCGGGGCGGCTTGGCGCTGGCGCGGAAATGGGCGGAGGGGCCGCGCACCCTGCTCGGCCTGATGACGGCGGGGTTCCCCAACCTGTTCACGGTCACTGGGCCGGGCAGCCCGTCCGTGCTCAGCAACATGATGGTGTCCATCGAGCAGCACGTGGACTGGATCGCGGACTGCCTGGCCTACCTCCGCGCCCACGGGATCGCCTGCATGGAGGCGACGCCGGAAGCGGAGGAGGCCTGGGTCGCCCATGGCAACGAGGTCGCGCACCGGACGCTCTACCCCCAGGCCAATTCCTGGTACATGGGCGCCAACATCGAAGGCAAGCCGCGGGTGTTCATGCCCTACATCGGCGGGGTCGGCGTCTATCGGGAGACCTGCGACGCGGTGGCGGCGAACGGCTATGAGGGCTTCCGCCTGACCCGGCGCCCCCAGGCCGCTGCCGCCGAGTGATGCGCGGTGCCGGCGGTCACGCGCCGGCGCCCTCGATCACGTTGCCGAACCGCTCCCACCGCGTGCCGTTCCAGCGCTGCAACTGCAACTGCCGGATCGGGTGGTAGTTGGTCGGGCTGGTGCTGACGGTGATGCCGGGCAGCAGGGTGGGAAGCTGGAGGCCTTGCAGGTTGGTCGCCTGCTTCAGGATGTTCTCGCGCGAGAAGTTGCCGTCGCACTGCTTCAGCATCTGTGCGGCCGTGCCGCCGATCGCGTAACTGTAGGCGTAGTTGGCGTCGGCGAGGTCGGCATCGGGCATGTACTCCTTCATGAAGGCCCGCCACTCGTTCATGCCGGGATCGTCGCTCCAGGCGGGGTCGCTGATCTCCTTGAGGTAGCCGCCCAGGACGATGCCGACCGCGCGCTCCGGCCCGGCCGGGTTGATCACTGCGGCAACCGAGCCGGACACGTCCGTCAGCAAGTGCAGCGGCTTCCAGTTGAGGTCGTAGATCTTGCGGATCGTCTGCGCCGCGAACTTCGGCGTCGCCGCCGTCACCAGCACGTCGGCGCCCGAGCCTTGCAGCGTCACCACCTGGCTGTCGATCGTGGGGTCCGTGACCTCGTAGCTGACCGCCTTGGCCAGCATCCGGTCGTAGCGGTCGCCGAGCACGTCGCGCAGTCCCGTCACGTAGTCCTTGCCGAAGTCGTCGTTCTGATACAGCACCGCGAGCTTGCCGTCCGGCTTGTTCCGCAGGATGTACTTGGCATAGACCTGGGCCTCCGTCCGGTAGCTGGGCTGCCAGCCGATGGTCCAGGGGAACTCCTTGGGGTTCGCCCACTTGTCCGCGCCGGAGGACACGAAAAGCTGCGGCACCTTCTTCTGGTTCAGGTACTTCTGCACGGCCGAGTTCGACGGCGTGCCCAGCCCGTTCAGCATGAACGACACGCCTTCCTGCTCCACCAGGCGCCGGGTCTGCTCGACCGCCTTGGGCGGAAGGTAGCCGTCATCGACCGAGATGAAGTTGATCCGGCGCCCGGCGATGCCGCCCTGGTCGTTCACCCGCTTGAAATAGGCCACGAGGCCGCGCCCGATCGCGCCGTAGGCGGAGGCCGGGCCGCTGTAGGCCTCCGTTTGGCCGATCTTGATTTCGGTCGCGGTGACGCCCGGCGTGTCGGCGTGCGCCGGCGAGGTTCGGCCCAAAGCGCCGAGCGTGGCGGCGAGCGGGCCGGCGGCGAGCAGGGTGCGGCGTTTCATGGGTTTTCCCTCCTTGTTGCGGTTCAGGCGGATCGCCGCGACGCGCGCCGCAGCAGGCGGCCCAGCCCGCCCGCGACGCCCGACGGCAGCAGGAACATGAAGGCGATCAGCACGACGCCATACACCGCGCCGGGCGCCGCCTTGGACACTTCCTCGGCGACGTTGGGCAGGAAGGCGATGAACGCGCCGCCGAACACCGGCCCGGCGATGGAGGCGACGCCCCCCACCACCAAGCCCACGAACAGCGTGATCGACAGCAGCACGGTGAAG
>CAXUIQ010000162.1:0-8224 GCA_964250815.1 uncultured Acetobacteraceae bacterium | reverse complement strand
CGACCGAGCGCAGCGGCCTCGACCTGCGCGGCAAGGCCGCGACCGCGCAGCCCGTGGCCGCGCCGCCGATAGCCCCCCCCGCGGCGCAATAGGCCGGCCCGGCCGGCGCCGCGGAGGCGATGGCGCGCAGCAGCGGGGCTATGTTCTTCGCCGCCCGCAGCGCCGCGACGGTGCCGACGACCGGGCCGGGCCAGGCTCCCGGCTGCGGCGGCCCGGCGAAGCGCGCCAGGTCGATGCCGTTCGGCACGTAGCGCAGCCGCCGCGGATCGAGGCGCCAAACGCCCGTCGCGATCTCCCAAAGCGTGCGGGACGGCAGCACGACGGTGCGCCGGCGCAGCACGATGCGCCGCAGCCGCACCCGGCGCGGCAGCCGCCCGCCCCGGTCATCCGGCCCGAACCCGTCTTCGATGTGCACCTGGCGCACGGACGGGCCGAGGTTGGCGACGGACCACTCGATGCTGCCCCAGTTGCTGGTCACCAGCAGGTCCGGGCGCAGCCGCCGCAGCACGCGGCGGAAGCGCAGGACGTTGCCCAGCGTATCGCCCTTGCGCACCGCGACCGGCGGGAACTCGACATGGAGCGCCGGGTCCAGCCGCTCCCGGCAGGACAGGTCGCCGTCCATCGCGACCACCGCATGGCGCCAGCGCCGGCCGAGATGGTTGGCGATCGCGGCGAACCGCACCTGCACCCCGCCCACCGCGAAGGTCGGGAACACGTGCAGGATCAGCGGCAGGCTGGTCGTTTGCGGCATGGCGGCCTTTGCACGGTGCGCGGCGGCATATCGTTGCAGGACAAGAATTTCAAGCGTGGCGTCGCCGCAACCCGCGTCCGGGAACATCGGGCAGCCCCGGCGAACCGGGCGGATGCCGCTTTGGGCTGGTTGCACCGTCCGCTAGGATACCACCGTGAACACGATTGGGGGAGTGCGCCCGGTTCGCTTCACGTGTATTCCGACCCTGTGCCGCCCTCTGTCACGTGGAACCCTTGACGATGCCTGGCGCCTGAGCTGTGCCGAATGCAGAGAACCGGAACAGCCTGCGGCGTGTGTTCCAGCACTCCGCGCTGTATGCCTTCGGCAACGTCGCCGGCCGCGTCGTCGCGTTCCTGGCCGTTCCCTTCTACTCGCGGTTCCTGTCGCCTGCGCAGTATGGCCTGATCGAGCTGATCGAGCTGAGCACCCAGACGGTCGCGATCGCCTTTGGCCTGCAAGCCATCGGCACCGCCATGACCCGGCTGTACCACGACCAAACCGGCCCGGAGGCCGAGCGCAGCGTGGCATCGACCGCGCTCATCGGCGCCGCCATGCTGAGCGGGGGCGTGGCGGCGGCCAGCGTCGCCGCTTCGGGGGCGATCAGCCGCGCGGTGTTCCATACCGATGCGTGGGCGACGCTGCTGCAGGCAGCCTTTGTCGCCATGTCCTTCGCCAGCACGATCGAGGTCGTGCTGGTTTATGAGCGCATGCGGGGCCACGCGCGCTTCTACCTCGCCTATTCCCTCGTCACGCTGGGCGTGAATCTTGGGTTGAACATCCTGTTCATCGGCGGGCTTGGCGCGGGCGTGTGGGGCTTCGTGTCCAGCAAGCTGATCACGAGCATCGGCAGCGCCGGGTTCCTGGCCTGGCGGCTACGGCGGGAGGTGGGCTGGCATTGGCGCGGTGCCTTGGTGCCGGAGTTCGTGCGGTTCGGCGCGCCGCTGGTCGTGTCGGGCCTGTCCTACTTCGCCATCCACTTCTCCGACCGCTTCTTCCTCGCCTCGGCCGTGTCGCTGGCCGAGCTTGGGCGCTACGCGCTCGCCTACCGCTTCGCCTTGATGGTCAACGCCCTGGTCGGCGACAGCTTCGCGAAAAGCTGGACCGTGTCGCTCTACCGCCACGCCGGCGGCCCCGGGTGGCGGGAGCAGTTCGCCCGCGTCGCCGCATACCTCGCCTTTGCCGTGGCATCGGCCGGGTTCGCCATCGCGGTGTTCGGCCCCGAGCTGCTGCGCATCATGGTGCCCGAGAGCTTCTTCCCCCCGGCGCTGCTGCTGCCGATCCTGGTGCTGGCCTACGTCGTGCGGGACGTAGCGGACTTCTTCCGCAGCCTGCTGCTGATCAACAGGCGGTCCGTCTGGGTCGGCAAGATCGCGCTGGCCGCGGCCGTGCTGAACCTTTTGGCCAACCTGCTGCTGATCCCGGCCTACGGCACCTACGGCGCGGCCTGGGCGACCTTGCTCACCTGGTCCGCCTACCTCGTCGTCTGCTGGATCGCCGCGGACCGGGAACACCGCTTGCCCGTGCGCGTCGCCGCCTATGCCCGCCTGCTGGGCCTGATGGTCGCCTTCTACGCCGCCGCGGCCACGGTCCGCGCCGATGGGCTTGTGCTGCAAGCGGCGCTCGACGCCGTCTTCGTCGCGCTGTTCGCCGCCGCTGCCGCGGGAGTGTTCCTGTCCGCGCCCGAGCGGCACGCCATCCTCCGCCAACTGGCGAGTTCCGTGGCAGGCACGCTTGTCCCCGCAGAGCCGGAAGCGCTGCAAGCGCCGGCCCGCAGGGCCGGCGACCGCCATGTCCTGATGCTCGCCTACTACTTTCCGCCGCAGAACGCGATCGGCGCGGCCCGGCCGCACCGGTTCGCGCGCTACCTGCGCCGGCTGGGCACGCCGGTCTCGGTCGTCTGCTCCCCGCTCCCCAAGCCCGGCTCCCCGTACGAGGAACGCCCTTCCGCCCCGGCGCCGCACGGCGGGCATGACGAGGGACAGGCCGGCGCGGCAGGAGACGAGGTCCAGGCCATCCGCGTGCCCGGCGGGTTCCCGGCCCGCGGCCAACGCAGGCTCGACGCGATCAGCCGCGTGCTGCAAGCGGCGCAGCGCGTGCTGCTGCCGTACGACGACCGGCTTGCCTGGCTTCCTTATGCCTGCGCAGCCGCGTCCGCGGAGGTCGCGCCGGGCACGGTGCTGGTCTCGACCCATCCGCCCGTGGTCACGCACCTGGCGGCGCTGGCGCTCAAGCGGCGCACCGGGCGGCCCTGGATCGCCGACTTCCGCGATCCGCTCCGGGGCAATCCGTCCCGCACGGCGCTCCGCGCCCGCATGATCGACCGGGCAACCGAGTGGCTGGTGATGCACCAGGCCGATGCGGTGATCGCCAACACCGACGCCTCCGCTGCCATGCTGGCGCGCCGCTATCCCCGCTGGTCGGGCAAGGTCAGCACGATCTGGAACGGGTTCGACCCCGAGGACCGGATGGAGCCGCTGCCCCGTGCCGACCGGGCGCGCCGGGCCATGAGCCATGTCGGCTCGTTGTACGGGACGCGCACCCCGCTGCCGCTCGTCGCCTGCCTGAACCGGCTGATCGCGGGCGGCGCCATGCCGCCCGGCGCCATCCAGTTCCGCCACATCGGCTACAGCGACCCCGAGTGCCTCGATCCCTCCAACCCGGCCTACCAAGCCTTGCAGGCGCAGGGCTGCCTGCACGCCGTGACCCACATCGTCCCGCAGCGCGAGGCACGGCAGGAGATGCTGGCCGCCGACTGGCTGCTGCTGCTCGACATGAACGAGACGAACCCCGGGGTGCAGATCCCGGCCAAGACGTTCGAATACATCCGGGCCTGCCGCCCGATCCTGGCGCTGACCACGCCCGGCTCTTCGACCGAGCGCGTGCTGGCCCTGTCCGGCATCCCCCACGCCTGCGTGGATTTCGCCGCAGCGCCCGAGCAGTTCGATGCGGAGGTCCTGGCCTTCCTGCGCCGGCCGTTCCGCGACGCGACGCCCAGCACGTGGTTCTGGTCGGAGTTCGACGCCAGCCGCCAGACCGCGGCCCTGAGCGCGCTGATCGACCGCGTGCGCCGCAAGCCTGTCGCGCAGCCGGTCGAAACCGGACTTCAAGAGATTGCGGACGGGCGCACCACCTAGGCAGACCCGTCACTCCGGCGCGCGAAACCGATTGAAACGCGATTGGAGCGGGCGAAGGGATTCGAACCCTCGACCCCAACCTTGGCAAGGTTGTGCTCTACCCCTGAGCTACGCCCGCATCCCGGCGAGGCAGCGTTTTAGGCGGGTCCGCCGCGTTGCGCAAGAGCGGTCCGCAGGCCGCTGGGCGGCCCGGGCATCACACCCCGGAAATCCCGCCCAGTTGTTGCGCTGGCTTGCACAGGCCGCCGGCACGCAACATCTATGCAGCAACGGACCACCAGGACAGGCAATCCCATGGACATGCTCATCGGTCAGAAAACTGGGGCGCAGAAGCGGCCGGGGAAGGCGGCTCCGGCCTCCCCGCCGGGGCGCGGCGCGGCAAGCGGCGCAGGCGCCGCGCCGGAGCAGACGATCATCGACGGCACGCAGCAGACGTTCATGCAGGACGTGATCGAGGCGTCGCGCTCCGTCCCCGTCCTGGTCGATTTCTGGGCGACCTGGTGCGGCCCCTGCAAGCAGCTCACGCCCGCCCTGGAAAAGGTGACGCGGGCCGCCGGCGGGCGGATCAAGCTGGTCAAGATCGACATCGACGCCAACCGGGCGCTGGTCCAGCAGCTCGCGCAGATCGGCTTGCCCCTGCAGTCCGTGCCGACGGTCGCCGCCTTCTGGCAAGGGCAGATCGCCGACCTGTTCCAGGGGGCGCTGCCGGAGGGCGAGGTCAAGCGGTTCGTCGAGAGCCTGCTGAAGCTCGCGGGCGGCGCGATGCCGGCGGCGGACCTGCTGGCGGAGGCGAAGGCCGCGATGGAGGCCGCGCAGTTCGAGGAAGCCGGGGGCCTGTTCAGCGCCCTGCTGCAAGAGGAGCCGGAGAACCCGGCCGCCTGGGCCGGTTTGATCCGCGTGCTCATGGCGCTCGGCCAGGAGGACCAGGCCCGGGAAGCGCTGGAGCAGATCCCGCCGGCCATCGCCGAGCACGCCGAGATCAGCGGGGCGCGGAGCGCGCTGCTGCTGGCCGAGGAGGGCCGCCGGGCCAGCAGCCAGCTCGGCGAGTTCGAGCGCCGGCTCGCCGCCGATCCGCATGACCACCAGGCGCGCTACGACCTTGCCGCGGCGCTGAACGCCAGCGACCGCCGGGCCGAGGCCGCGGACGCGCTGCTGCACATCGTCAGGCATGACCGCGCCTGGAACGACGACGCGGCGCGGCTGCAGTTGCTCAAGCTGTTCGAGGCATGGGGGCTGACCGACCCCGCCACCCTGTCCGCGCGGCGCAAGCTGTCGGCGCTGCTGTTCAGCTGATCCGATGCCCCAGCCCGGCCTGAGCAAGCTGCCGACGGAGTTCCCCGTGTTCCCCCTGGAGGGCGCCCTGCTGCTGCCGCAGGGCAAGCTGCCGCTCAACATCTTCGAGCCGCGCTACCGCGCCATGGTGGAGGACGCGCTGGCGGCAGGCCGGATGATCGGCATGGTCCAGCCGGACGAGAACCGGCCCCAAACGCCTAGCGGGCCTGCGCTATACAAGATCGGCTGCCTGGGCCGCTTGTCCTCCTTCAGCGAGACGGACGACGGCCGCTACCTGGTCACCCTGACCGGCCTGGTCCGCTTCGCGATCAGCGTGGAGCTGGAGATGCAGCGCGGCTACCGCCGGGTGCGGGCCGACTTGGCGCGGTTCCGGGACGACCTGGACGACAAGCCCGCGTCGTCCGACATCGACCGGGATGCGCTGACGCAGGCGCTTCGCACGTATTTCAACGTCCGCGGCTTCGATGCGAACTGGGATGCGATCAACGAGCTGCCGGACAACGCCCTGGTGGTGACCCTGGCCATGGTCTGCCCCTTCGATCCCGTGGAGAAGCAGGCATTGCTGGAAGCGCCGAAGGCCGCCGATCTGGCCAGCACCCTGCTGACCCTGCTGCAGATGGGCGCGCATGCCACCGATCCGGGCCGGCCAGGCCGCCATGCGAGCTGAGGGAGGGCGTTCCCGTGCCTGATGCCCCGGCCATCGACCCCCGCCTGCTTGCCATCCTGGTCTGCCCGGTCAGCAAAGGCCCGCTCACCTACGACCGCGCTGCGCAGGAACTCATCAGCCGAAAGGCTGGCCTTGCCTTCCCCGTGCGCGACGGCATCCCGATCATGCTGCCGGAGGAAGCGCGCCTGCTCGACGACGTTCCGCCCGGCGGCACATGACACCGCGCCCGACCGACATCCGCGTCCGGCGCGCGACGCAGCGCCTTGAGCTGGACTTCGACGACCACACCGCCGTTTCGCTGCCCGCCGAACTGCTCCGGGTCGAGAGTCCCAGCGCCGAGGTGCAGGGCCATTCGCCGGACCAGAAGCAGACCGTGGCGGGCAAGCGGGGCGTCGGCATCGCCGCCGTCGAGCCGATCGGCCACTACGCCGTCCGCATCCGCTTCACGGACGGCCATGACACCGGGATCTACACCTGGGCGCTGCTGCACAAGATGGGCCAGGAGCAAGCGGCGCTGTGGGACGCCTACCTGGCGGCGCTGGCGCAGAAGGGGCTGAGCCGGGACCCCTGATCCGGCGCGGGCCTCGGCGTCCTAATCGCTGCGGACCAGCATGCCCGTCAGCCCGGCCTCCAGCAGCGCGCGCAGGTCCGGCAGCGCAAGCGCGACGCAGCCCTCGGTCGGCGCGAGGTCCGGCCGTGCCACGTGCAGGAAGATCGCGCTGCCCGCCCCGCGTTGAACCGGGGCGTCGTTCCAGCCGAGCACGCCGATGACGTCGTAAACCGGGTCGGCCCGCCAAAGCGCCTCGTGCCGTCCGTCGTGCGGCAGGCGGACCGGGCGGTTGTAGTCGGCATGCAACGGGTCGTCGCACCATCCGTCGTGCGGCGCCAAGGGCATGGCCGGCACCGCGGCACGTGGCCGCGCGACCCGGTCTGCGCGGTAAAGCAGCCGGCGCAACGGCAGCAGCCCGGCCGGCGTCGCCCCGTCGCCTTCCTGCTTGTGCGTCCGCACCCCGCCGCGCCCGAGCGCCGCACGCTGCCGGAGGCCACCCAGCAGCAAGGTGCCGTCGGGATGCAGCGTCGCCAGTCCCGTGGCGTCCCCGCTCACGTCAGCCCTTTTTCCAGCGCCTGCGCCCGCAAGTACTCTTGCGACGCGAGTTGGTAGGCGGCGTGCCCACGTTGCGCGCTGCCGGCGGCGAACTGGGTCGGACCCTGCAGGAACTCAGGAGCCATGGTGGCGAGGGTCGTGTACTCGCCCGGCTTCAGGCTTCCCGGCGTGACCGGTTCCATCGGGGCCTGAGACCCGGTCGCCGACATCCCGGCCGGGACCGAGGGACGCGACAGGTCCGGCTCCATGGTGAACAGCACCCCCACGAAGCTCATCACGGCGGCGCCCAGGATGCCGATCGGGCCGCCGAAGATGCCCGCCCCCAGGATGCGCAGCGGCGCCGGGATGGTGTCGCCGGTTGCTGCCCGGTAGATTGTGCCGACCACCGGCACATGCTGCAGGGGGTTCAGCGCCTTCAGCACGTCGCTGAACGGCACCTTGAGCGGCTGCGGCCACAGGCCGTCAGGCCCGATCGGCCCGGCGCCGTCCGGAGGCGTCGCGTAGCCGAAAAGGCGGGATGCGGGGTCAGCGCCGGGCGTTGGTGGAGTCATGGTTTTGAATTAGCAAAGATCATGCCATGCTCAATCCAGCAGGTGGCCGAACCGGCGCACCTTCGTCGCGAGGTAGTGGTTGTTGATGCCGTTCGGCGTGATCACCAACGGCTCGCGCGCCTCGACCTCCACCCCGCAGGCGGCCAGGGCCGCCAGCTTGTCGGGGTTGTTGGTCAGCAGCCGGACGCGGCGGATGCCAAGCTGGCTGAGCATGGCCGCGGCCACATGGAAGTTGCGCTCGTCCGCGTTCCAGCCCAGCGCGCGGTTCGCGTCGAGCGTGTCCAGGCCGCGGTCCTGCAAGGCATAGGCGCGCAGCTTGCTCGCAAGTCCGATGCCCCGCCCTTCCTGCGCCAGGTACAGCAGCACCCCGCTGCCCTCCGCCGCCATGCGGTCCAGCGCCGCGTGCAGTTGCGGCCCGCAGTCGCAGCGCAGGCTGCCCAGCAGGTCCCCGGTGAAGCACTCGGAATGCACGCGCACCAGCGGCGCCGGCCCGGCGGCGGCGGCGTGCTCCGGCTTGCCGATCAGGATGGCCAGGTGCTCGATCCCGGCATCCGGGGCGCGGAACGCCACGACGCGCGCATCGGCAGACGCCGCGAGCGGCACGTGAACCGAGGCCACCTGCGTTAGGCCGGCCGCCGCCACGCCGGGAAAGGCCAGCACGTCCTCTGCCGCCACCGACAGCAGGCCGAGCCGCGCCGCCTGCGCGGCCGCGTCGGCGCGCAC
>CAXUIQ010000161.1:0-8231 GCA_964250815.1 uncultured Acetobacteraceae bacterium | reverse complement strand
CTTCGGGTCCCACGCGTGCGCCCTGATCCACTCCGGGGCGTGCAGCGCCACGTCGTTCGGCCGCGGCCCGCCCTCCAGGCGCGGCGCCACCAGGTCCTGCCGCCGCCCCACGAAGGCGGTGGCGTAGCGGTGCAGGGCGCCTTGCGCGTAGGGCAGGCTGTCCAGGTCGAGCTTGCGGCGAAAGCGGCGCGACGGCGCGCGGACCAGCACCAGCAGGGCGAGGGCGGCGAGCAGCCCGGCCGCCGGCCAGCGCACCGCCTGGCCCACATAGGTGAACAAGCGCCAGACCGCCGCCCCGGTGACGGTGGCGGGGTCGGCGCGGACCACGTTGGCATCGAGGGCGGCGTAGTAGTCGGTGAAGCGCCCGATCATCAGCAGCTCGGCGTGCTTCCACGCCAGCACCGCGGCGCTGACCCGGGTGTGCAGCAGCCACCACAGCTCCACGGAAAAGCCCAGGCAGGCCACGCCCAGGATGAGCAGGGCCAGGAACGGCGCCCCGTGCGCACTGTGCCGCGGCTCAGCCACGCGGCTGCCCCGTGCGCAGGCGGCGCGCGGCGGCGAGCACCCGGCGCAGGTAGGCGGCCTGGAGGTCCGGGCGCGCGGAATGGTAGCGGCCCACCCCGTCCCAGACGTCGCCGTGCGCGTCGGCCAGCGCGCCGCGCAGTATCCAGGCGGCCGCGTCCGCGTTGCCGCAGAAGTTGTCGCGCAGGATCGGGAACGCCTCGGCCACCGGCATGTCCCAATGATCCGCTACCGCGGGCAGCCAGGCCTCGTTCACCTGGAACGGGCCGATGTCCACGGTCCCGTTCCGGTTGCCGCTGACCTCGCCCAGGCGCCCGCCCTCGACCTGGAGCAGCATCAGCAGCACGGCCGGCGGCACCCCGTTCGCCCGCGACGCGGCCCGCACGCAGCCGCGCAGCACCGCCGCCCCGTCCTGCCCGGGCGGCGCCAGCGTCACCGCCTCGGAGGCGTTGCGGTATGCGGACGCCCTCGCCGTGCCGGCCAGGGCAGGGGTCAGGGCCAACGCGAGGAGGGCAACCGGGAAGGCGGCGATGCGGCAGATGGCGTCAGCCTCCCCGGGCCTGCGGCGCGGCGGCGGCGGCCAGCCACGGGGCGGGGTCCGGCATCGCGTCGCGGGCGACGCGGGCCAGGTCGTTGACCAGCAGGCCGGCCGGCCCGGCGGCGCGGTGCATGGCTTCCAGGATGCACAGCAGCATGGCCGACGCGGAGGCGGCGCGGGCGCCGTCGATGCGCCAGCCGAGCAGGGACGCGGGGTCGGGCCGCAGGTCCAGGCCGAAGCCGTTGCCGGTGGCCTCGCGCCACACCGCGTCCGCGGCCAGCGCGAACACCGGCAGCAGCCCGTCCGGCTCGCCCGCCGTCTCCGGGCGCACCGGGGCCGTGTGGCCCGACGGGTCGCGCAGCGACAGCGCCAGCCCGGACTGCGCCAGCAACAGGGCCAGCAAGGCACCCGCCCGCCCGATGTCGAAGCCGTCCGTCATGTCGTGGTTCCTTTCAAGCAAAGCGCCGCTTCCTGCGGTAGGGCACCGCGGGCCGGGTGCGGCCGGCGACCAGGCGGCGCAGCGAGCGCACCAGCGCCGGCAGCGACAGGCCGAGATATTCCAGGGCGGAGAACACCACCGCGCCGCCCAGGGCGACGGTGAACGTCCACCAGCGCATGTGCGCGAGCCACAGCACGGAGGTGATGAGCACCCGGGCGTCGCACGGGCCGAGCCGCACCGCCAGCATGGTGTCGCGCCACATCAGGCTTCTTCCATCCAGGTCCGCGCCACCTCGTCCGAGATCAGCCCGGCGGCCAGCGCGCGGGCGGTCGCCGCCGCGTAGTCCTGCCCGCGCTCGGCCACCAGCTGCGCCGTCAGCCGCGGCCAGTTCGTCACCGGGGTGTCGAGGAACAGGTCGCGCTCCGCCGGGCCGAAGACTAGGTATTCCCGGAGCTGGGTGCGCTTCCCATCGAGCGAGGGCACCAGGGCGCAGTTGATGATCAGCCGCAACGACTGCATCAGGCTGATTGCCCGGTCGGCGCGCTCCTCCTGCGGGAACATCGCCAGGATGCGCTGCACCGTCTCCACCACGCTCGACGTGTGCACGGTGGTGTAGATGGCGTGCCCGGTCTGCGCGCCTTCGATCGCCACCTCCATGGTTTCGCGGTCACGGCACTCGGGCGAGATGAGCACCTTGGGCTTGCGGCGCAGCGCGTCGCGCATGGCGGCCGCGGCCGACTTCACGTGCCGGCCGATCTCGCTCGGCGAGTAAAGCGAGCTGGCGCCCGCGATGCTGTCGAACTCGTACTCAATCGGTGCACCGATCTCGATGATCTTGCCGTGGAAGTGGGGGTTCTCGATCATGCTGCGCGTCTTGCCGGCCTGCAGCCGCGTCTTGCCGGTGCCGGTGGCGCCGCAGATCAGCACGATGCCGTTGCGCGGGCGGTAGGCGCGCAGGATGCCGGGCTCGATGCCCATGCACGCCAAGCGCGGCGGCTCGTTCTCGATGGCCCGCAGCGTGACCTGGGCGCCATCGGTGCCGTTGGTCAGGATGGAGGTGCCGTTGACCCGGAAGCGGTAGCGCGCCTGCGCCGCCGAAACGTCCACCCCCGGTTGCCCGCCGACGTTGAAGCGCGCGCCGCCCTCCGGCTCCACCACGTGGGCGAGGTCGAAGCTCTCCGCCTTCTTCAGGTGCGCCGGCCCGGTGGAGCCGTAGAGCAGCACCACCGCGCTCGCCGCCTCCTCCGCGGTGATGGCCCGGCGCGTCGCCGGATGGAACCGGCCGTGCACGTCGATCATCAGCGGGCGGTTGGTTTGGATGTGGAGGTCGGACATCTCTTGCCGGTGGCCCCACACGAACACGTCGTTCCACAGCTCGCCGCGGATCATGCGGTGCTCCTGGCCGCACAGGAGCGTCGCCTCCGGGGGCGAGAACAGCCCGACGACGCTCACCGGGGCGGCACCGCGCCGATCGGCCCGGCGGGCAGCGCCTCGGACCGGCGCCAGCGCCTGCGGTCCGGGTTGAGGCCGGGCTGGCGGCGGATGTCCACCGTGGTGTCGCCCACCCGCATCAGGTCGTGCCCGCCCTGCACCGCGCGCCGGGCGAACGCCACCTGCGGCCGCTCCACCAGCCCCGCGCGCAGCAGCACGCGGAAGCGCGCCATGCCGACCAGGTCGCTTTCCAGCTTGCCGAGCTGCGACAGGAAGATGTCCGTGCCCTGCGCCTCGCCCTTGGCCCAGCCCTCCGTCACCCACTTCTTCCAGTATTCCACCTCCTGGCTGGTCTGCGGGCGCTGGCCGTCCGGCGGCGGCACCGGGTCCGGCCACGCCTGCACCAGGTAGGTGCGCCAGTTCGGCGGCTCGGAGGCGAGCTGCGCCTCGCGGGTGATGCGGTAGATGCGGCCGGTCTCGCGGGCGCTCTGACCGCCCTCGCCCAGCGCGAAGGCGAGCTGCGCCTCGCTGACCACCGGCGGGCGCATCAGGGTCTGGCCGCGGCCTACGGGCACCACCAGCGGGCGGAAGTCGTAGGTGGCGTCGAGCTGGGCTTCCATGCGGCGCAGCACCTGGTCGATGGCGAAGCCGCGCGCCGCCAGGCCGCCGGCCGCGCCGAAGGCCACCGCCGCGCCATACAGCTCCTCGGCACGGCCCGGCGGCAGCTCGGACTTCGGGTTGACGCCGGGGCGCGCGGCCATCAGCGCTTCCAGCGACAGGGGAACGTGGCCGCCGGTGCTGCCGGGCACGATGGCCGCCCCCGTCACCGGGCTGTTCGCGGGGTTGGCACGTTCCAGGATGCGCTGCGCCGCGTCCGCGCCGATGCCGAGCGGCGGCACCGGGGCGTCCAGCACGGACGGGGCCGGCGCGGGCGGCGCAGCACCCGCCGGCAAGCCACTGGACAAGCCAACAAGCATCGTGGTTGTCGCCAAGGCGGCGCGTGCCGTCCTAACCATGGTGGCGCACCTCCACCTGGCGCTGGTCGGCGTTCACCACCACCTCGGCGCGCTGGCCGGCCTGGTCGCCCAGGGTGCGGAACAGGTCGATCAGCGGCGTGGGGCCGCCGGGCAGGGCCACCGGAAGCGGCGGGGCGCCGGGCGGGGCGTTGCTGGCGAAGCGGTAGCCGACGCGCCGGGCCAGCATCCGTGCCGCCTCGTCCAGCGAGCCGGCCGGCGGCGCCACCACCGGCCGCTGCAGCTCAGCGGGCACGTAGGCGCCGGCGTCCGTGGGCTGGCGCACCGCGACGCCTCTGCCGCCCATCTCGTTCATCGCTTGGTTCACCCGCGCCATGCTGTCGCGCAGGGCCTTGTCCGCGTCGGCCATGCCGGGGGCCGACACGTCGGTGGGCACGAGGTTGAACCCGTTGCACCCCGCAAGGGCGAGCAGCAGGAGGAGGGACAGGCGAGCGCTTGGCATGGGCAGGCTCCGGTGTGGGACGCCGATGCAACCCGAAGCGGACGCGAGTGCAGACAGCGGCGCGACGGCGCGAACGGACGCGGACGGTCCGTCGGCCAGGACTGCAAGCCGGTCCAAGCCCTCAGCTCCGGTCGGCCGCAGCATCGCTGCGGGCCAGGGCATGGGCGAACATGGACAACGCATGGTCGTGCACTTGGCCCGGTGCGGCCCTTCCCTGGCGGCCGCCGGGGAGGCGATCGTCGTAGCCGGGCAGGTCGCAGAGGTAGGCCCGCACCGGACCGACCAGCGCCTCCGGCATGTCCGCGACCGACACCTCGGCCACCGAGCGGCTGGCAGGCTGGCGGACGCGGAAAACCCTGTACGCGGCGAGGCTGCACAGGTTCGGCAGCGCCATCGCAGACTGGATCTGGCCAAGGTCGATCCGAACGCCCTTGTGGTCGCGCACCCACGCCAGCACGGGCGCAACCGCGCGGACCAGCGCGACCGCACGGCCACGGAACACGCTGTCGCCGGCGTCCGGCGCCGCTTCGTCCAGCAACCCGATCAGCAGGCCGCCCAGCGTGTCCCCGTCGCAGGTGAACGGGTTGGGGCAGCGTGGCGCATGGTGGTTCATGGGTCGGCTCCGGTGTGGGATGCCGATGCAACCCGAGGCGGACGCGAGTGCGATGCGGCAATCGCGGGCGTGCCGGACAGCCACAGCCTTATTCCGCCGCCATGCGCTCGGCCGTCGGGGCGGGCCAGCGGGGCGGCAAGCCCACGACCTCGGCCGGACGCAGCACGATGCCGAGGCCGGTGCCGTCGATCAGCTCCCGGGCCAGCCCCTCCACCACGCTCCGCTGCGCCTGCCCGTCCTCCTCGCCGTTGCGCACCAGCTCGTCCCGCCGCCGGTCGATCTCCGTTTCCGCCGTGCCGAGCGGGAACACCCGCGACAGCCGCTGCCAGGCTTCCGCCGCACCCAGCGCCGCGTAGAGCCGGTCGCGCAGCGCCACGTCCGCCGGACGGGTGGACAGCGCCCACAGCTCCACCGAGCCCAGGCTGTTGAACAGCATCTGCTCCACCCGCGCGCCCGCGCGCAGGGAGAACAGCGCCAGGAACGGAGCGCCCTCGCCGCCGCGCCCCGGCCCTTTCAGGCGGTGGCGCACCACCTGCGCGCCGGCCGCCGACAGGCCGAACCGCAGCGCCGCCTCCTTGTTGGCGTCCTCGTTGCCGGCCCCCAGCAGGAAGATGCCCGTCGCCTGCTGCACCAGCTCCGGCGGGAAATCCAGCAGCATCTGCGAGCACAGGGCGACCTGCACGTTGTGCTTGCGGCCCTCGCGCCGGTCGATCTGCACCTGGGCCACGATGCGCGGCCGCCGGCCGGCCCGGTGGAACTCGTCGTAGCACAGGCGCTTGGTGGCTTCCTTGGCCTCGCTGAACCGCCGGCGGTGATAGGCGCGCACCCGCTCCGGCACGTAGCGGGCGTAGCCCGGGCGCAGGAACATGTCGCGCCCCAGGATGTGGCGGCCCATCAGATACATGATCTCCGTTTGCCGGTCGTCGCGCGGGCTGCCCGCCGGCGCCACGTCCTCCAGGTCCAGCACGATCACCCGGGCGTCCCCCGCGTCGAAGGCGGTCGGCTGCGAAAGGTTGGGCAGCCAATCGATCAGCTCCGTAACGGAGCGCTCGAACAGCTCGATCAGCGTTTCCCGTGTCTGCGCCTGCGGCTTGGAGTAGAGGTGCGTGATGGCGGGCGAGCGAACCGCCGTCATCAGGTCCTCCAGCAGCGGCACGGCGTGGCGCTGGGCGAGGCCAGCCAGCCGGTGCTCGCCGCAGTCGCACAGCGCGTCCACCACGTCCCACCAGCGGGCGTCCGGGTGCAGCCGCACGCGGTGCCGGGCCAGCGCCGCGTCCGCGTCCGGCACCAGCCCCGGCAGGTAGCGCTTCGGGCTCTTGTTGTCCCCGGCGTCGGAGCAGATGCGGTAGACCTCGTGGATCACCGCGCCGATCAGCTGGTCCATGCCCTCGTGCGGCGCGTCCTCGCCGATCGGCGTGCAGCCGAGCGACAGCAGGTTCTGCAAAAAGGACCGCTCCAGCGGCAGCGGGGTGCGGCAGCCCACCTGGGTGTCGAACGGGTTGACCGAGAACTCCGGGCGGTTCTCGTAGCGGATGTAGGCCGCCTCGTGCCGGCGCCGCGCCGGCAGGGCCGCGTGCACCAAGTCGATCAGCCCCTTGCCGGACACGCCGATGTCGGCCACCCGCACCATGGGCAGCTTGGCACCGGCCGCGCCCTGCGCCGCCGCGCTCAGGAGCAGGCCAAGGTTGATCGAGTTCAGCAGCACCGACTTGCCGTGCCCGGGCTCGCCGGAGATCAGGTCGAACACCATGTTGCGCAGCCGCCCCGTGGGGTCGTACGGGTAGGGCCGGCCCTCCGGCGTGCGGAACAGGCAGGCGCCATGCTCCCAAGGCGAGCCCGGCCGGTTGAACGGCAGCATGCGCAGCGCTTCGGCCAGCGGCGCGGCGCCGGCCGGGGCGGTGGAGCCCAGCGACAGGCCGAGCGCGCTGCCCATCACGCCCTCCAAGGGGTCACCGGCCAGCGTGCCCGCCTGGCAGTGGTCCCAGCTTTCCAGCGCACTGCCCAGGGTGGCCGCGCGCCGGCGCAGCAGCAGGTTGCGCTTGCCCTCGGGCGCGGCCGGCGCCCAGGTGGCAAGGGACGCGCGCAGGCGCACGGAGAAGTCGCCCGCCTCGCGCAGCCGGGTCAGGTTGTCGATGGCGTTGCGGATGCGCCGGTTGTCCTCGGACGCCCAGGCGAGGCAGGTCGCCGCCAAGCCCTTCCACTTCATGGCCGAGTGGCCGCCGCCTTCCAGCGTCAGCGAAACGCGATAGGGCATCGCCTCGCGCCGCAGGTCGCGCAGCAGCTCGGCGAACGGGCGCGGCTGCTCCGGGCCCACCGCCATGTCCACCGCCGCCCAGTCGTGCGTGCCGATGCGCACGTGCCGCGCGTTCAGCGTTTCCGCGTCCTCGTGGAACAGCTGCTCCCCGATCGCGGGCCACAGCAGGTCCGACACGTCCTGCCGCCGGAGCCAGCTCGGCTTGTCCACGATCTCGTCGGGCACGCGCGGCATCACGTCGTCGCCGGGCAGCTTGGCCTTCCAGGCGGAGCCGGCGGTCTCGGGATACACCGACTCGCGCGACGCCTTCAGCGCCTGGTGGGGCGTGCGCACCGCCACGCTGATGCCCTGCCCCTCCAAGGCGGCGACCACGCGGTCCACGAACGCCTGGTGCCTGGCGGCCAGCGACGCGCCGGCCATCCAGGGCTGCTGCGCGTCGCGCAGAAAAGGGGCGCCCTTGCGCGACGCCGCCCGCTCGTCCTCGTCCTGCCGGCGCTCCTCGTGGGTCAGCGCCGCCGTGCGGCTCCACAGCACGAAGCTGGTGTCCTCCCAGCGCATCAGCGTCGGCCACAGGTGGGCGCGCTCGGCGAAGATGCTGTCCATCGCCAGGCCGAGGGCGTCGGCGATGGTGCGGGTGTCGCGCAGCTGCAGGTCGATGGCGGCGCGGGTGCGCTCGGGGTCGCAGGTGAACACCGCCTGCACCGCGTGCCCGGGACGGTCGAAGAACGACGCGAGCCCGGTGCGCAGCGCTTCCGCGGCGGCGACGATCTCGGCCTCCGTCTGCATGCGGCGCATGCCGAGCACCTGCACGTCGGTGCGGTAGTCGCCGCGGTCGGTGACCAGGGCGCCGCCGTCCGCGGTTTCCAGCTCGCAGAAGCTGCCGATGGGCTGGCGGAACACCAGGGCCAGGCCGGCGATCCAGCGTTGCAGGCGTCCGATCACGGGGGAAGCTCCAGGG
>CAXUIQ010000160.1:0-8251 GCA_964250815.1 uncultured Acetobacteraceae bacterium | reverse complement strand
CTCCTGCGCTGACTTCTGGATGCGCGCCACCTGCTGGGGCGGCAACTTGGTGTTGATGGGCTGGGTCGGGGTCATCGCATTCTCCTATCGGACAACGAGGTCGGCTTGCAGCGCGCCTGCGGCCTTGATGGACTGCAGGATGCTGATCATGTCGCGCGGGCCGACGCCCAGCGCGTTGAGGCTGGCGACCAGGTCGCGCAGCGTGACGCCGCCGCGCAGGATGCCGAGCTTGCGGTCGGCCTGGTCATCGACCTGGATGCGGGTCTGCGGCGTCACCACGGTCTGCCCATTGGAGAACGGCTCCGGCTGGCTCACCTGCGGCGCCTCGGACACGCGGATGGTGAGGTTGCCCTGGGCAATGGCGACCGTGCTGATGCGGACGTTGGCGCCCATGACGATGGTGCCGCTCGCCTCGTCGATCACCACGATGGCCGGGCTGTCCGGCTCGATCCGCAGGTCCTCGATGCGGGCGAGTGCATCGATCGGGTCGCGCCCGGCCAGTTGCAGTGCGACGGTGCGCGGGTCGGTCGCCCGGGCGGCGCCCCCGCCCAGCGCGCGGTTGATCGCGTCCGCCATGCGCCGCGCGGTCGTAAGGTCCGGGTTGCGCAGGCCGAGCCGCAGCACCGCCTTGGCTCCCAACTGGAAGGGAATTTCCCGCTCCACGCTGGCGCCGTTGGCAATGCGGGCGGAGGTCGGCACGTTGCGGGTCACGGACCCGGCCGCCCCGCGCGCTGCGATGGCCCCGGTCGCCAGCGCCCCTTGCGACACCGCGTAAACCTCCCCGTCCGCGCCCAGCAGGGGCGTGACCAGCAGCGTGCCGCCGGTCAGGTCCTTGGCGTCGCCGAGCGCCGAGACCGCCACGTCGATCCGGCTGCCGCTGCGGGCAAAGGCCGGCAGGTTGGCGGTGACCATGACGGCGGCGACGTTCTTGGTTTGCAGCCGGGCTTCCTGGTCGCGCGTGTTGACGCCGAGCCGCTCCAGCATGCCGATCAGCGACTGCCGGGTGAACACGGCGCTGTCCAGCCGGTCCCCGGTGCCGTTCAGGCCGACCACGAGGCCGTAGCCGACCAACTGGTTGTCGCGCACGCCCTCCACGTCGGCGATGTCCTTGATCCGCACCTGGGCGGATGCGGCCGGAACGAGCCAGGCGGGGGCCAGCAGAAGTGCGAGCAGGAGGGGGGCGAGTTTGCGGAATGCCATGGGCCGGATTTTACCCGGTAAACGTTTACGGATCGTAAAGCCTCCAGGGCGTAGGATGCGCTCGCCGGATGGGTCGGAAGGGTCGGACAGGTCATGAGCATTGTCGCCGCGTTGGGTCAGCCCGCTTCCGCCGCCCTGCGTCCCCGCCGCGCCGCGGGACCCGGCGGCTTCCGCTTGCTTGACGAGGCTGACACGTTGGCGCCCGCCCCCGTCTCAGAGCCGGCGCCGGTGGGCCTGCACGGCCTTCTGGCGTTGCAGGAGGCGGAGGCCGATGCTGTGCAGGACCGCGCGGCTCGGCGTCATGCCGGGGCGATGCTGGACGACTTGTCCTCCATGCAGCGTGCCCTGCTGGGGGGCGACCCGGACGGGACAAGGGCGGCGCTTTCCCGGCTTGCCGACGCAGCGCGGCGAGGTCCCGCCGCCGCCGACCCGCGCCTCGGCGCCGTGGTGCGGGCCATCGCGGTGCGCGCCGAGATCGAGGCCGCGCGCCATGCGCCACGACAGCCCTCGCCTGCGACAGCGGGGTGACAGCTTGGTTTCAACTTGTCGCATAATTGCGTGCAACCATCGGGTTGCGCAACGGGGCCTTGGCATTGCCGCCGCGGCGTAGGTATAAGGCCCGCAACCTCGCCAAGGGGTGATCGCCAGCGAAGGACCCCCGGCCATGATGCTGACACTTCCGCCTGATTACCGGCCTTCGGACGCCGAGGAGTTCATGAATCCGATCCAGGTGGAGTACTTCCGCCAGAAGCTGCTCCGCTGGCGGGCGGAGCTGCTGCGGGAAGCGGACGGCACGCTGGCCAGCCTGTCGCAGGGCGGCATCCTTGAAGCCGACATCACCGACCGCGCCAGCGTGGAAACGGACCGCGCGCTGGAGCTCCGCACCCGCGACCGCGCCCGCAAGCTGATCAGCAAGATCGACCAGGCCCTGTCCCGCATCGACAACGGCGTGTATGGCTATTGCGAGGAAACGGACGAGCCGATCGGCCTCAAGCGGCTGGAGGCCCGGCCGATTGCCACCATGTCGATCGAGGCGCAGGAACGGCACGAACGCATGGAGCGGGTGCACCGCGACGACTGAAGCCGTATCAAATCCCTCCAATTCACGCTGGTCGCGGCGCGAAAAACCGTTTAGTTTCGCATAAATAGCGGCGTCGGGGCTGCGTTGATGCGGGACGGCCAGTCCAGGACTTCCGAGCGGCAGGGTCGGCGTCAGAACAGCGTTTGGGAACTGCCCGGGCGCCGCATCGTATCCTGGCGCGATTGGAACCTGTTCGGCGCCGGCGTGTATGACCGCGGCATCGGCGAGGGTCTTTGGCGCAGCGACCAGCATCGGCTGGTGTTCTCCATCACCCCGAACCCGGCCATGCTGCTCCAGATCGACGGCAGCCCAGTCCAGGAGGTGGGTCCAACCGTCGGATCACTGGGCCTCTATCCCGCTGGCCCCAGCATCCGAACGGTTGGCGCAAGCTCGCGCTACGCCCAGTTTTGCTGGCACCCCAGTTTCTACCGCCATATCGCGCCCGGTCTTTCGCGCGCGCCGCAGATTGATCCCCTTGTCGCCTTTGACGACCCGCTTCTTGGCCAGCTCCTGCGCACCCTGATCGAGGAGATCGGCGGAGGCGCGATCGACCGGCTGCTGGCCGACAGCCTCGCGGCGGCGCTGGCAATGCGCGTGGCCCATCGTTTCGCACCGCCGCCTGAATCCGCCCCGGACCTGCCGCCTCCACGGCTGCGCCGCGTCGTGGAGTACATCGAGGCAAACCTGTCCGCCGACCTGACCCTTGCAGAGCTGGCGGGCGTCGCCTGCCTCAGCCCCTGCCATTTCAGCCGAAGCTTCAAGGAGGCGGTCGGTTCCGGACCGCAACGCTACACCGTGCAGCGCCGCATTGAGCGTGCCAAGGCCTTGCTGCGCCGGGGCGAGGGCAACCTTGCCGATGTCGCGGTCGCGGTGGGCTTTGCGGACCAGAGCCACTTCACCGCCGTGTTCCGACGGGAAACCGGCACCACCCCCGGACGCTTCCGCGCCGCCGCGTGTTGAACCGCAAGATCCCAACATGGGACCGCAAGCCGCTCCAAGGCCGGACGCGGCAGCCGCGCTAAACCCTGCGGCAATGAAAGGGGGGCGGCATGGACGACAGCGGCCGGGCCGGCCAAGCCGAAGCGCTGCGGGCCGATGCGGCATCCCTTCTGCAAGAGGCGGCCCGGTGCAACGACGGCACGGAGCGCGACCGCCTGCTTCGCGACGCCATGGCCCAGCTCGACCGTGCACGCCGCCTGCTTGCTCAGTCGGAGGATGCTGCGGGATTGGGTCCAAGCGGGCCGGCAACGAAGTCGGAGTGACGCGCCCAGGGAACGACGGCTGCCCGGGGCGGCACGCGGCGCCATCCGCCTCCAAGCGCAAAACGGTCACAGCAAAATTTTTCAACACCAAGGAGGACACGCCCATGACCATGACGCAAAAACTCTCGGCCGAGTTCCTCGGCACCTTCTGGCTCACCTTCGGCGGCTGCAGCAGCGCGGTGCTGGCGGCGGCGTTTCCGCAGCTCGGCATCGGCTTCGCAGGCGTGGCACTCGCCTTCGGGCTGACGGTGCTCACCATGGCCTATGCGGTCGGGAACATCTCCGGCGGGCACTTCAACCCGGCCGTCACGGTGGGCATGGCCGTCGCCGGACGCTTCCCGACCGCGAGCGTGGTGCCCTACATCGTCGTGCAGGTGCTGGCCGCTGTGGTCGCGGCGGGCGTGCTCTACTTCGTGGCGTCGGGCAAGCCCGGCTTCGAGATGGCCGGCTTCGCGTCCAACGGCTACGGCGACCTCAGCCCGGGCAAGTACGGCCTGGCGTCCGCCCTGGTGATCGAGGTGGTGCTGACCTTCTTCTTCCTGCTGGTCATCATCGGCTCCACCAGCCCCCAAGCGCCGGCCGGCTTCGCGCCCCTCGCCATCGGGCTGGCGCTGACGCTGATCCACCTCATCTCGATCCCGGTCACCAACACCTCGGTCAACCCGGCCCGCAGCACCGGCCCCGCGCTGTTCGCGGGCGGCGCCTATGTCGCCCAGCTTTGGCTGTTCTGGCTGGCCCCCCTCGCCGGCGCCGCGCTTGCCGGCGTCGTCGGCCAGATGCTGTTTCGGGTGGGCGACCAGACCTTGCCGCGCACCCTGTCCGCGTTGCCGGAGAAGACGCCCATCGCTTGACCGCGGGCGCATCCTGTCCGGAAACGGGCCGGCTGCGAGCCGAAGGCACCGAATGCGAAGGACCACGACCATGAGCGGAACCATCGAGAACGACGAAGCCCGGCTGCTCACGGCGGCAGAGCAGGAGGCTGTCAACCTGACCCTGCCGCCTGCCGTCGCCGGGCTGTCGCGCCAGGATCTGATGGCGCTGGCGCGACGGCTGCGGGAAGCGCGCGACCGGGCGCGGGCCATCGCGAGCCAGCAACGGCGCGAGATGCGCGGCAAGGCTGCGCCGCGCGGCGCCACCCCGGCGCGTGACGACGCCGGCACGGTCGCCAAGGCCCAGGTGCTGGCGGACGCGGTGAAGCGGATCAGCGGGGAGTTGCGGCAGCGCTCGGCTCTGGCAGCGCCGCCTGGCGCGACTGTGCCAGGACAGCCCGGGGACCCGGCGGCCAAAACCCCAAGCAGCAAAGCCAAGATGAAACCACCCACGCAGCCGGGAACGGCGGCGCAGCCGAGCAAGCGTGCCACGGTGCGCGTCGATCCGCGCGAGGTCGGCCGGGTGTCGAAATCGGTCAAGTCGGCCCAGGCGCGGCGGGACGCGAAGCCGCACTAAGTGCGGATGCTTGGCCGCGGCGCAGGGCCAGTCTTGCCCATGGCCGGTCCATGTCGGTCGTAGTCGAAACGAATCTTCATTCACGGGAAAGCGAGAGCAATCATGAGATCGGCATTCATCCTGGCCACCGTGGCCGCATTGGCCTTGGTGGGGCCGACGGCCCCGGCGGACGCAGCGGGGTGCATCAAAGGAGCGGTCGTCGGCGGCGTGGCGGGGCATTACGCCGGCCACGGGGTGTTGGGCGCGGTCGGCGGCTGCATCGTCGGACGCCGCGTGGCCAGAGACCAGGCTGCGCGCGAGCGCGAGGCGCAGCGGTTGCAGCAGCAGACTCCGGCTCCCTACGACGGCAGCAGCAGCCGTGATCCCAGCTACCGCCAAATACCGGGCGATGCCCGCTACAGCGGGGTCAATGCGTCCGCGCCGGGCGTTGCCGGAAGCAACGTCGGGTCGCCCTACAACGGCGGTGCCTACAGTCGTTGACTTGATGGTGGACCAGCCGGAAACGCGGCGGATCACGGGCAAGCTCGACGAGCATGGCGAGAGCAGCGAGGCGCGCGGCTTCGTGGCCGGCCTGGCCGGGGCGCTGCGCCTGCCAGGTCCTGTCGCGACCCAGATCCATCCGGCGCTCCAAATGCCGTAGGCCTTGTCGCCAGGGAACCATCGACGCCCCCCCCCCCCACGCGGGGGGGGGGGGGGTGTGGCCCCGGGGGCCCCCGCACACCCCCCCCCCCCCGCCGCCCAAAAGCCCGTCGGCCTTGCCCCCAGGCACCCACCGCCCCCCCCCGCCCAGGGGGGGGGCGGGCGTCGTTGTCCGCCGGTTGCCCGCTCAGAACGGCAGCAGCACGTCGAGCAGTTGCTGCCCGTAGCGGGGCTGCTGCACGTCCGAGATCTGCCCGCGCCCGCCATAGGCGATCCGCGCTTCCGCCAGGCGGTCGTGGCGCACCGTGTTGTCGCTGCCGATGTCCTGCGGCCGGAGCACGCCGCTCACCTGCAGCTCGCGCAGTTCGTTGTTCACCCGCACCTCCTGCCGCGCCGCGACGGCCAGGTTGCCGTTGGGCAGCGCCTGGGTGATGACGCCGGCGAGCCTGAGCGTCACCGTCTCGTTCCGCTTGATCGCCCCAGTGCCGGTAGCAGTCCCCGCGCTGTTGGCGGACACGAGCTGGTTCGCGTTCAGCGCCTTTGCCAGCATCCGGGGCAGGGCGGCCTCGAAGCCGAGCAGGTTGGGCAGGCCCAGGCTTTCCTGCCCGGTGCGGCCCTCGTTCGACTGGTTCTTGAAGTCGGCAGCATCGGTGATGTTGACCAGGATAGTCACGATGTCGCCGACCGCGGCGGCGCGCTGGTCCTTGAAGAAGGCCCGGCTGCCCGCGCGCCACAGGCTGTTCGCCTCCGCCGGCGCCGCCTGCGACCGGGGCATCGGCATGCTGATGGGGCGGTAGGCCGGGTCGGCGGTCGGGTCGCCGCTGGGCGTCATGGCGGGTGGGCGCCCGATCTCCGAAAGCCGGGTCAGCGCGCCGCAGCCCGGCAGCAGCAGCGCGAGCGCCAATACGACGGTCCTCATCGCGAGGCCACCTGCGGCAGCCGGCCTGTACTGTTCACCGGCGCGGTGCCCGGCAGCACCCGCGCCCGGCCCGGCCCCGTCACTTCCGCTTCCACCACAACGTGCGACGCCGGGTTCACGATATGGATGGTCTCGCCCATCCCCGCCGGCTCCATCGCGACGCCCTGCGCCGTCAACTGGATGCCGGGAGTGTCGAGCGCCAGCATCATCGGCATGCCCTTCTGCACCACGATCGGTTTCCCAAGGTCGGCCAACTGGATCGGCTGGCCCGGCGACACGGAATGGCGCAGCGCCTGGCCCACCGCGTCCCGCATGGCGCGCACCACCTCGCCCTTGGCCTGCGCGGCGCGCAGCCGCACCCATTCGAGGTCGCCCTTCTCGATCACGTCGCCGGGCATCATGCGGCGGCGCGGCACCGGCAGCTCCGCCATTTCCAGCACTCGGCCGGACAGGCGAATCTGCGCGGCCGGCTCGCTGTCGGCCGTCACGCTGACCAGGGCGGTGAAGCGCCCGGTGCCGCCGTCGTACTCCAGCTGCGTCACCTCCGCCGACGTGGCAGCGCCCATGCCCACCGTCGGCGCGGCGAAGCCCGGCAGCTCCAAGTCGCCGTCCCGCGGCGCGCCCGCCGCCGCGAGCGCCGTGCGCAGCGGCCCCGTCACCTCGTCCCGGCCCAGCGTGCGGCCCGGGCGGTCCAGCACCGCACGGTCGCCCGCGCCCGCCGGCCGCCAATCGACGCCATACTGCCGGGCGATGGCCTCCAACTGCCGCGCTTCCACCGTGATGCGCGCCCCGGGGGCGGGAGAGGAGCCGAGCGTGCGGGTGTCCGCGCCGTCGAACAGGTCCGCCAAGGTCACGACCGGGCCGGACAGCGTGGTGAACGGCCGCAAGGTCGCCGCCGACGCGGGCAACGCCGCGCAGGCCAGCAGCACCGAAAGGAGTTTCATCGCCATCACCGCAGGTTCGTGAGGGTGGATTGCATCTGGTCGCTGGCGGTGATCACCTTGCTGTTCATCTCGTAGGCGCGCTGGGCGGTGATCAGGTTGGTGATCTCGGACACGACGTTGACGTTGGACGTTTCCACGAAGCCCTGCATCACGCTGCCGAAGCCCGGCGCGCCTGGGGTGCCGGTCACGGGCTGACCCGAGGCCGCGCTGGCCATCAGCAGGTTGTCGCCTTGCGCTTCCAGCCCGGCGTCGTTGGCGAACGTCGCCAACTGCAGCGTGCCGACCGTCTGCGGCGCCGTGGTTCCGTCGAGCTTCACCTGCACCTCGCCGCCGGCATTGATCGTCACGTCGTGCGCGTTGGACGGGATGGTGATGCCGGGCGCGATGGGGTAGCCGTCCGCGCTGACGATCTGCCCGTCCGGCGACAGGCTGAAGGTGCCGTCCCTCGTGTAGGCCGTCTCGCCGCTCGGCAGCGTCACCTGGAAATGGCCGTTGCCCTTGATCGCCACGTCCAGGCTGTTGCTGGTCTGCTGCAGGTTGCCTTGCTCGTTGATCCGGTAGATCGCGGCCGTCTTCACCCCTAAGCCCACCTGCGCGCCCGACGGCACCACCGTGCCGGCGTCGCTGCTGTTCGATCCCACCCGGCGAAGGTTCTGGTAGAGCAGGTCCTGGAACTCGGCCCGCCGCCGCTTGAAGCCCGTCGTGGTCATGTTGGCGATGTTGTTGGAGATGACCTCCACGTTGGTCTGCTGGGCCTGCA
>CAXUIQ010000159.1:0-8281 GCA_964250815.1 uncultured Acetobacteraceae bacterium | reverse complement strand
GCGGGTCCACGAGGCCCTCCTCCACGGCGCGGCGGAAGGGCGTGCCGGCGCTGTGCCGCTCCCCGCCGAAGTAGGTGTCCCAGGTGTCGCTGTGGGCATCGAAATGCACCAGCGCCAAAGGCTGCCTGTGGCGAGCGGCGACGGCGCGCAGGGCGGCAATGCTGACGCCGTGGTCGCCGCCGAGCAACAACGGGCAGGCACCCGCGTCGGCCACCCGGCGCACTGCCGCCTCCATCTGCAGCAGCGTGGCGGGCATGTAGCCGGGTACTACGGCGGCGTCCCCAAGATCGGCGACGCGAAGCGCCGCGAAGACATCGACATTGCCGCGATACGGGTTGACCGGCCGCAGCATGACTGAGGCGTCCCGGATTGCCTTGGGTCCGAACCGTGCGCCCGTGCGGTACGGCGAGCCATTGTCGGATGGCAAGCCCAGCACGGCGAGGTCGAGCGCAGTTGCTTCCGGTATTTGCGGCAGCCGCATGAACGTCGCGACACCGCAGAACCGCGGCGAAACCAAGCTGTCGGGCGGTCGTGCAGATGGCTGCTGTTCGTCGTCCATCACGGCTCCTCACGCCAGGCGGTAGTGGGCGTCCGTCGGGGTGCGCAGGGCGCCGTTGATTGGCGTCATGTCCTGCGGACAGGCAGAGAACACCACCCACAATTCCATTTCGGCCCGCAGCAGGACCCTGTCACCCGGCTGGGACGTCGGCGGCTGGCGGTCGAGTGTGCCCGCGGTCTCCTCAATGGGCACGTTCATGAACAGGTTCAGCGGTCCCGGCGTGAAGGGCACCGAAAGGCCCACCTCGCGCAATGCCGTGTGCAGGTTCTCCTCGCAGCTCGCATGCCGGCCCGTGCAGCCTAGCTCCCGGTAGATCTCCGGGCTGCAGGCTGGGAGCAGGATGTCGTGGATGCCCGGCGACGTGTCCTCCACCAAGATCAGCATCGGTCGTCGGCGGCTGGAAACAAAGACCATGCCCGGCCCCACGCGCCAGCGGCTATTGACCGAGCGCGTGTGCTCCATGGACAGGTGCTCGGTCGGGTCCGATGCAGCGAAGGCCCAGGTGTCCAACACTTGCGAGCCGTACGTGTTCACCACCTCGATCACCGACTGCGCCTCAAGGCGCACGGCATGGCCTTGCCGTGCTGGTATTCGCTCAAGGGCACCGCTCTGCATGTTCGTGGCCATTCCTGGACCATAGGCGCCGCGGGGAGCCGCGTCAGCCTGAATACGCTTGCTGCGCTGCAAGAAAGACGTTGAAATGGCGCACCATCGAGGAGACCTGCAATGCTGCGCCGACACAACCTGCTTCGCGCCGTGCACGTCGCCTTGCTTGCGTTTGTCGTACACGCGCTCGCCTGGATGCCTTCTGCCCGGGCGGCGGACCTGGTGGACGAGGCACGGAGCCGGGGTGAACTCCTTATCGGCACCTCGAACGACGCGCCGCTGTCCTACGTCGATCCGCAAACACAGCAGGCCGCTGGCGTGCTGCCCGACCTCCTACGCGAGTTCCTCGCGCGCGCCGGCGTGAAGGCCGAGCTGAAGGTGGTTGCGATGCCGTTCAATAGCTTGATCCCTTCGATCCAGAGCGGGCGCATCCAGCTGATCGGCGACGCAATGTACGTTCGTCCTGCGCGCCAGGAGATTATCGACTTTACGGAGGTGACGTTCTTCAACCCCGAGGCACTGGACGTGGTGCCCGGCAATCCCAAAGGCATACGCCAACTCGCCGACCTCTGTGGTCAGGTAGCCGGGAGTTACCAGGGCACGGCCTACATCGACCTGCTGCGGCAGGCGAGCGCCAAATGTTCTGCCGGGCATCCGATCGAGATCCGGCAGTTTCCGACAATCCAGAATGTGTTTGCTGACCTCTCCGCCGGACGCCTCGATGCGGCCGTGGTGGACGCGAGTTTGTCTGCCTACGCGCTCAAGCAGAACCCCGGGCTCCAATTCGAGCTTGTGGCCGAGTACCGGCCTGAGGAGAAGCACACGTCTGGCTGCGCGTTCGGGCTGGCGAAGGGCAACCCCGCTTTCATACGCGCCTTCAACGAAGCGTATGCGGCCATGCGCGCCGATGGCACTACCGCCCGCGTCTTTGAAAAGTGGGGCCTGACGCCGACAGCGTTCTTTCTCGAACCGTAGCGCGGAGCGCACCCGGACCGGATTGCTACCCGCCCATGCTCGCCGACCTCCGCGCCTGGGCGCCGGATCTTTGGCAGGGCGTTCAGCTTACGGTGTTCCTGACCTGCAGCAGCATGGCGCTGGCGCTCGTGCTCGGGCTGCTGCTGGCGTTGGCCCGTATCAGCCGCAGCCGCCTGCTCAGCCTGCCGGCCCTGGTGTTCGTGGAGCTGATCCGCGGCTCGCCGCTGCTGCTGCAGCTCTTCTACATCTACTACGTGCTGCCGCTCGCAGGACTGCGGTTGACACCGATCCAGGCCGGGCTGGCGGGCCTTGCCATCAACTACGCCGCCTATCTCAGCGAGGTGTTCCGGGCCGGCATCGAAGCGGTGAACCGGGGACAGTGGGAAGCGGCCGGGGCGCTCGGCCTGAGCCACGGCCGGACGCTGCGGTTGGTCGTCCTGCCGCAAGCGGTGCGGATCGTCGTGCCGCCGGTGGGCAACTACTTCGTTTCTTTGTTCAAAGACACCGCGCTCGTGTCCACGATCTCCATCGCCGAGCTGATGTTCCGGGGCCAACTGATCGCCGCGGACACGTTCAGGTATATGCGTATCTATACAGCCGTGTTCGTCATCTATCTCCTGATCAGCATTCCGGCCAGCGCCGCCGTGCGGTGGCTGGAGCGTCGCTTCGATCCCGGTAGGGCTTCCCGGGTCAGGCGCGTTTGACTGCTGCCAACGGTGGAATGCATGAAAGCTGGCACTGATCCACAAAGGCGGTGAGGGATCAAAGCTTTGCCCTGAGTTCAGCTTTCGTTCAACGGCTCCGAGCCGCAGCCGCTTGGTTTCGAGCCGATCATCGTCGGCTACCGCTCGCCAATGGCGCCGCTTGGTGGAAGAGTGGCCCAAGGGACGTTGCCGGATCTCCCGGCAGCCGCCCGCAACGTCGGGTTCGGAGCCAACCGGAGTGCAGCTTTCCCAAACGCCGCCTGCGCGTGGCACGCCGTTCGGCCGCTCCGCCGCCAAGCCGGTCCGCGCCGACACTCGGCCATCCGCGACGTGAGGCCGGCAAGGGCCATCGGCATTGCGACGCTCCTCGCGTCGGGCCTTGGCGGCGCAGCGCTTGCGCAGCCCCGCCCGCACGAGCAGCTCGTCGTGGGCATGACCTCGTTCCCGCCGAGCGAGCATCCCTACATCGACCCGCTGATCGTGAAAAGTTGGGTCCTCGGCTTCGCCAGCCGCCAGGTCACCATGTTCACGCCGGACTGGCAGAACGTCTGCGCGCTGTGCACGGAGCTGCCGAGCTTGGACAACGGCCGCGTGGCGGCCGAAACGCAGCCGGACGGGACACCGGGCCTGGCCGTGCGCTGGACGTTGCGCCGGGACCTGTTCTGGGGCGACGGCGTGCCGCTGACCACCAAGGACATCGCCTACACCGCCAAGGTCGGCGCCGACCCCGGCAGCGGCTTTCCCGACGCGCGCGTCTGGGGCCGCGTGCGCAGCGTCGATATCGTCGATGACCAGACGGCCGTGCTGCACCTCGACGAGGTGACCCCGCTCTACAACCGCATGGGCAAGCTGCTGTCCGAGCATGCGGACGGCCCGGCCTATTACGGCGCAGCCAAGCCCGGCGACTACCTGAGCGGCACGGTCTACAACCGCACGCCGACGACCCCCGGGCTTTGGAACGGGCCGTATATCGTCACCGGCTACGACAGCGGCTCGCAGATCGTGCTGGAGCCGAACCCGCACTGGACCGGCAAGCCGCCCGCGATCAAGCGCATCGTCGCCCGCTCCATCGCCGACACGGCGGCCCTGCAGGCCAACCTCCAGTCAGGCGACGTGGACATGGCGCCGGGCGACGCCATCGGGCTGCAGCTCGACCAGGTGCTGGCGATGCAGAAGGACAGCCCGACCCGGTTCCAATACGTGTTCAACGACGCGCTCGCGTTCTGGAACATCGACTTCGACCTGGACAACAAGTTCCTCGCCGACGTGCGCGTCCGCCGGGCGATTCTGCTGGCCATCGACCGCAGGGCGATGAGCGACAAGCTGGCGGGCGGACGCCTCACGCTCGCCGCGACCTGGGTGCCGCCCAAGGAGCCGATGTTCGCGCCGGGTCTGCCGGTGGTCCCGTATGATCCCAAGCAGGCCAAGGCGCTGTTGAAGGAGGCCGGCTACGCGCCGGGACCGGACGGCATCCTGCGCAACGCGCAGGGCGAGCGGTTCAGCATCGAGCTGCACATGGGCCTGGGCGTGCGCATGATGGAACTCGTGGAGCTGGTAGTGCAGAACCAGCTCAAGGCGGTCGGCATCGAGGTGGTGCTCCGGAACGAGGTGCAGCGCACGTTTTTCGGCACGACGCTGAAGCACCGGCAGTATGGCGGCCTCGCGCTCTACAACTGGCTATTTAATGTCAGCTACCCACCGCGCCAGCTCTACGGGCTGACCGCCATCCCGACGGAAGCGAATGGCTGGGGCGGCAGCAACTACATGGACTGGAGGAACCCGGCGTTCGAGGACCAGCTCAAGACCGCCGAAACGACGCTCGGCCTGGTTGAGCAAAAGGCCGCCTGGGCGGCCATGCAGCGCATCTACGCGGAAGACTTGCCTGCGCTGCCGCTGTTCTTCGTGCCTCAGGCGCACGTCATCCCGACTTGGCTCAAGGGTTACGTGCCGTCGGGCATGGTCGATTACACGACCTTGCGCGCCGAGGATTGGCACGCTGAGTGATCGGGACGGCATCGCATCGCGCCATGCTGGGGCGCTCGGGAGGCACCATGCACAGCTCTGCACATCGGCGGCGCGTCGGCCTCGCAAGGAGCGCCATGGCGGGCCTGGCGGCCCTCGGTGCGCTGGCCGCGCCGGTCGCCGCCCATGCCCAAGGCAGCAACTGGCCGGGCCGGATCGAGATCCTGCCCGTCCGCTCGCAGACCTTGCCGCTGGATGCGTTCCTGCGCGGCGATAAGGCCGGACCCGAGGTGCTGCTCGGCGGCGAGTTGCGCTTGCCGGTTGGTGCCAGCAGCCGGGTCCCCGCGGTGATCCTGCTTCATGGGTCGGGCGGCATCGGGGCCGGACCCGACATGTGGGCGCACGTCCTGAACGAGGCCGGGATCGCCGCCTTCATCCTCGACAGCTTCTCCGGCCGCGGCATCGTCTCCACGGTGGAGGACCAGGACCAGCTCAACTCGCTGTCGATGACGCTGGACGCCTTTCGGGCGCTCGACGTGCTGGCGGCGCACCCGCGCATCCGGGCGGACCGCATCGCGGTGTGGGGCTTCTCCAAGGGGGCGGTGCCGGCCGTGTACTCGGCGGTCGAACGGTTCCGCGCGAGCTTCGGCAGCCAGAACCGGTTCGCCGCCCATGTCGGGTTCTACACGCCCTGCAACGTCGCCTACGACAAGGACGAGGCGATGGGCGCAGTGCCGGTCCGGCTCTTTCACGGCAGCAGCGACGACTACGTGAACCCGGCGGCGTGCCGGGCGCTGGTGTCGCGCTTGAAGCCGGCCGGGGTGGACATCGCGCTGACCGAATACGCGGACAGCCAGCACGGCTTCGACAGCCCGACCTCGCCGCCCCTGCTTGCCGTGCCGAAGGCGCAAAGCACGCGCAACTGCCGGCTGAAGGAGGGACCGAACGGCACCTTGGTCGATGCGGAAACGGGACAGCCCTACGCGCTCAAGACCGCGCCCTGCGTCGCGATTGGCGCGCATGTCGGCCACAACGCGCAAGCGACCGAGGCGGTGCGGGCGGACGTGATGGCGTTCCTCACGGCGACGCTGCTGAAGTGAGCGAAGGACCAGGACGCTCGTCCCGGCGCATCGTCGGAACGGCGCCGCCCCGTGGTTGCGGAAGCCGCCGCCCAAGGCTGTGACGGTTCTCCTCACTTGGTCCACCACGTCCGCGGATGTCGTAGCCGGGTTGGCCTGATGGCAAGGGGCAGGCGCGGGAGTGACAAGCGGAGCTGGGGTGGCGACACTCTTGTCGGCGACGATCCATTGGAGGCTTCGGTGGAATTACGCAACCTCGGCCGCTCTGGCCTGCGCGTCTCGGCGGTCGGCCTCGGTTGCAACAACTTCGGCGGGCGCATCGACCTGGACGCGACGCGCAAGGTCATCCACAAGGCGCTCGATGTCGGCATCACGCTGTTCGACACCGCCGACGTTTATGGCGAGCGCGGCGGGTCGGAAACCTGCGTGGGTCAGGTCCTCGGCGACGCGAGGAAGCGGATCGTGCTGGCGACCAAGTTCGGCATGCCGATGGACGACACGGGGGAAAGCGAGGGCGCCTCGCGCCGGTATGTCTTCGCTGCCGTCGAGGCGAGCCTGCGGCGCCTGAGGACCGACTGGATCGACCTTTACCAGTTGCACCGCCCCGATCCGCGCACGCCGATCGAGGAAACGTTACGCGCGCTTGAAGACCTCTCGCGCGCGGGCAAGATCCGCTACTACGGCTGCTCGAACCTGCCGGCGTGGCAGGTGGTCGAGGCGCAATGGACTGCAAAAACGCTGAACCTTCCCGGGTTCGTGTCCTGCCAGGACGAGTATTCGCTGCTCGTGCGCGAGGCCGAGCGCGACCTGGTGCCCGCGATGCACGCCTATGGGCTGGGCCTCTTGCCGTATTTCCCGCTGGCCAGCGGGCTGCTCACCGGCAAGTACCGGCGCAACATGCCGCTGCCCGAGGAAGCACGGCTGACCAAGACGCAGCGGCTGGCCGACCGCTATCTTACCGAGAAGAACTGGGGAATGTCGGAAAAGCTGATCGACTTCGCCGAGGCGCGCGGGCACAAGCCTGTGGAACTCGCGTTCAGTTGGCTCCTGTCCCGCGCGCCCGTTGCGAGCGTGATCGCGGGGGCGACCAAACCGGAGCAGGTCGAGGAGAACGCCAAGGCCGGGACGTGGATGATGACCGATGACGACCTCGCTGAGATCGATCGGATGACGCTGGCTTGAGCGCGAGGCAGGCGTCGAACGAGGACGTTTGCTGAAAGGATCTCAGATCCACCGGACAGCCCTGGACTCTGAGCACATCAGCTTCTCACGCTTTCCAGCCTGAAACTGGCGTTTCGTTGCCGACCGAGTCCGGCCATATGGCCCCGGTCGGCCAAGTGTCCGAGTTGGATGCAATCTGACTATTTACATCCGAAACCCTCCCAACGGCCGCACTGCCAGGACAGGAGGCGTCGGTGCATCTGGGCGCGGCTGGTCTGGCAGAGCGGTCGGCTGCGGCGTCGGCGCCGGCCTGGCCTGCCGCGCCCGCCTGACCTGCTGCTCCAACGCCCGCAGGACCTGCTCCATGCGCCGGGCCAGTTCGCGCAGGCTGTCGGTCACCGCCGTGCGGAAACCCTCGATCGCCTCGCCGTTGCGCCGGAGCGCCTGATCCAGCTCCTCCATCCGCGGCTCCAGCACGCGGCGGACCGCCTGCTCCCGCTGCCAGGCGGCGAACTCGGCCGCGTGGTCGCGTCCTTCGGCCCGCTGGCGCTGGACGCGCAGCTCCGAGCGAATGAAGCGGTCGTGCGCCGCGTCCTCCCCGCGCAGCAGCTTGTCGAGGAGGTCGATGCCCAGCGACTTGTAGGGCTTGTCCGCCATGTTCCGGGCCGTGCACGCCCACAGGTCCGCCTCAGTGATCTCCCGCTGATCGCCCAGCGGGCGGCTGGTGCGCTCGGCTTCCCGCTCGGCCCACTCGCCGACCATGGTCCAGGCTTGGTGCTCGTGCCGGCTTTCGGCCACGTAGCCTTTGAACGCGGTGATCCCGGCCGAGCCTCGCGGCAGGGCGTTGATGTGCTCGCCCGACGTGATGCCCTGCGCGCTGTCCACCGTGAGGCAGTGCCCGTAGCCGAGCAGCAGCCGGCCCGTGTCCCGGTCGCGCAGCCGGCGCCATTGCACGCGCCCGATCCGGCCGTCCTTGTCGCGGAGCACCAGGCCGTCCTCGGCCCGGCGCACCACCTCCACCACGTCGCCGTTGGCGCCGATGAAGCCGCGCTTGCCGTCGATGGTGGCGGCGGTCTTCTTGTAGAGCCGGAACCGGTCGCCGGCCGCCACCGGCAGCTCGTAGTGTTCGCCCCTGTTGTCGATGGCCGCGTACACCGCCTCGTCGGCGCCGACCTCGCCCCGCGCCTTGAGCCGCGCCCGGATCGCCTTGCTGATCTCCCCGGCGTCGGCGTTGG
>CAXUIQ010000158.1:0-8339 GCA_964250815.1 uncultured Acetobacteraceae bacterium | reverse complement strand
CGCCCGCCACTGCCTGATGTGCCATTCTGACCGTTTCGGCAGCAGGGTCGCGCTCAGCGGTTCGGCGATCAACAGCGGAACGACGACCCCGAAAAGCACAGTATGCCGTGCGTGGTGCAACGCCATGTGCAGCAGGCCCAAGAGGATCAGCAAGCGTAACGGCGGCAGCCGGATGCTGCGGGTGAGCGTCACATATAGCCCGGCGATCAGCGTCACTTCTAAAGGCTGGAAAACACTGAAACTTATAGGCTGCCACTCGCCGATCATCGAGAGTTCGGCCATTCCTGCAAGCTGGAAGGGGAACAGCAAGCCAGTCGTCCCATGCGGCGTCAGCAACGCAGCGACAATCGCGGCGAGCAGGAAACCTCCCCAGCGCGCCAGCACCGTGCGCCATGCCGCCGGCTTTGCCAGCATGGCTTCCAGCATCGGCGGCAGCGCCAGAAACAACCCGAATGCGAAGCTCCCATGCATGTTAGCCCACAGGCACATCACCGGCAGTAGGCACCAGGATGGTCCGCGCCCCATGCTTCGGGCGATGAACAGTTCGGCGGCCCACGCTTCCAAGGCCGGCAAGACCAGGATATGCGGCCGCGCGAGCAAGCTGGGAGCGATGCAGGACGCCCCGAGCAGCAGCACCAGAAGGCTCGCGTCGGTCGGCAGCCAGCGCCCGAGATGACGGCCAAGCTGGAAAAAGGTGAGCGCCATCGCAACCCCGGTCAGCACGAGCACTCCGCTCAATCCGGCTGCTCGGAACGCTGCTGCCATCAGAACCTCGGCCAACCATTCATGCGACACCCAGGGATCGCCGATACGGCTGTAGGAGAATGGGTCAGTATGAAGGACCGCGTGATGGGTGATCATCCAATCACCTGCGGTCACGTGAAGGAAAGTGTCGCCATCGTTGAGCACAGCCGGATGGAAAAGGGTGAGCGCGAGCACGGCGACCGCCGCGAGCCAGGGAGCGATAACGGCTGGCCTATGCGGCGCTTTTGACTCAGGGATCGATTGCGAAAGCAGGGCGTGGCTCATACGTTGCATATTCGCACAGAAAAACGTGCAGAGATAGAGGTTACACTCGCCCACGTCCCCCCTTGCATCCCGAGGCCAAGTGCCCTGCGATGGCGCCATGACCCAATCCCCCGCGCTCTGGCTCCGCAACCCCCTGGCCGTGCTGGGCGACGCCCCGGGCGGCATCGTCGTCGAGGGAGGGCGCATCGTCGAACTCCTGGCCGCAGGCGCCGCGCCAAGCCGGCCCGCCCAGGCCTTCGACGCCAGCCGGCACGTCGTGCTGCCGGGCCTGGTCAACACCCACCACCATTTCTACCAAACCCTGACCCGGTGCTTTCCCGCGGCGCTCGACCGCACCCTGTTCGGCTGGCTGCAGGCGCTCTACCCGGCCTGGGCGCGGCTCACACCGGAGGCGCTGGACGCCGCGGTGACGGTGGCGATGGCGGAGCTGCTGCTCTCGGGCTGCACCACCACCACCGACCACCACTACGTGTTCCCGCCCGGGCTGGAGGACGCCATCGCCATCGAGGCCGCGGCGGCGGGCCGCCTCGGCATCCGCGCCGTGCTCACCCGCGGCTCGATGGACCTGTCGCAGCGGGACGGCGGCCTGCCGCCCGACAGCGTGGTGCAGGACGCCGACGCCATCCTGGACGACAGCAGCCGCCTGATCGACCGCCTGCACGACCCGGCGCCGCACGCCATGCTGCAAATCGCGCTGGCGCCATGCTCCCCCTTCTCCGTCACCACGCGGCTGATGCGGGACACGGCGGCGCTGGCGGAGCGGCGGGGCGTGCGGCTGCACACCCACCTGGCCGAAACCGTGGACGAGGCCGCGTTCTGCCAGGAACGCTTCGGCTGCACGCCGCTCGACTACCTGGAAGGGTGCGGCTGGCTGCGCCCGGGCACCTGGCTCGCCCACGGCATCCATTTCAGCGCGGAGGAGATCGCGCGGCTCGGGCGCGCCCGGGTCGGGGTGACGCACTGCCCGTGCAGCAACCAGTTGATCGCCTCCGGCACCTGCCCAGTGTGCGCGTTGGAGGCGGCCGGGGTGCCGGTCGGGCTTGGGGTCGATGGCTCGGCGTCGAACGACGGGTCGAACCTGGTGCAGGAGGTCCGGGCGGCGTTCCTGCTGCAGCGCGGCGCGAACGGGATCGGCGCCGTGAGCCATCGCGACGCCCTGCGCTGGGCCACCGAAGGGTCCGCCGCCTGCATCGGCCGGCCGGAACTGGGGCGCATCGCCGTCGGCGCGGCGGCGGACCTGGCGTTGTTCACCTTGGACGAACTACGATTTTCCGGCGCGGGTGACCCGCTGGCGGCGGTGGTGATCTGCGGGGCGTCCCGGGCCGACCGGGTGATGGTGGCCGGGCGCTGGGTGGTGGAAGGCGGCTGCATCCCGGGCCTGGACGTGGACGCCCTGATCCAGCGGCACGGGACGGCGGCACGGCACATCGCAGGTCCGTAACGCCAGTTTCGCCTAAAAACTGTGCCAACGACTTCGCAGAAGGCGTCTTCTGCTCGATCTAAGCCGTAATGCCTGAAAATACAGCAAAATCTTGTTCTGCTTTCGCGTTGTCTTTCCAACTCCCGCCGTGTTGCAGCACCACGGCATTCCAAAAACGGCTCTCACGCTCCTGGCACAGGTCTTGCTGTCTCTTTTGCGAGAACAAGAAACCGTTTCGGAGCAGCAAAGTAATGATGAATGCCGGGAAGGCGATGGCGGCAGCCCTCGCATTGGTTGCGCTGGCGCCTGGCCACGCCGTCGCGTGGGGGATCGAATTTCAGGACACCTATCTCAGCATCCGTTACCTGCCGGCGGACAAGCAACCGGGCTATCGCAAGGACGTCAACGAGGTCGCTGGCAACATCTCCTATGCGAACGGCTGGACCTACGGCTCCAACTTCGCCAGCATCGACTTCGAGGACTTCAGCTCCCGCGGCGACCCGGCCAACAGCGTCACGGGCCACGCCGATTCCAATTCGGCGGAGGTGTATGCGGTGTTCCGCTCGGTCCTGAGCGGCAACAAGGTCACCGGCAGCAACATGTTCACCTTCGGCCCGATCCGCGACGTGGGCCTGCTGATCGGCTTCGACTTCGACACCCAGAACGACGCATTCGCCTCCTACAAGAAGCTGATCACCTTCGGGCCGCAGTTCTCCATCAACCTGCCGCGCGGCTTCCTCAACATCACGCTCGGCCTGTCGCACGAGTGGGACACCAACGGCTTCCTGTCGAACGGCAACGGCACCAACTTCGACCCGGCCTTCACCATCGAGACCGCCTGGGCCTTCCCCTTCGCGGTCGGCCCCGTCCCGCTCAACTTCACCGGCTTCGCCAACTTGGTCACCCCGAAGGGCAAGGGCGCCACGGGCGATTTCAACCATGGGACCGAAATCCTGGTGCATCCGAAGCTGATGGTCGATGTCGGCGAACTGCTCGGCTACACCCCGAAGAAGATCGAGGCCGGCGTCGGCTACGAATACTGGCACAACAAGTTCGGCAGCATCCCGCGCTACGTGCCGGGCACGGAGCAGAACTCGGTTTTCGTCGAGGTCGGCTACCATTTCTGACGGTCGGCAGGCCTCGCGCAACCGTGAACGTCCGCCGGCGTTGGGTTGCGTCGATCCATCATGAAGCTTGGGCTTGCGCCCGCTTCACTACGAGGAGAGTACTCCATGCCAGTGAAACTGCTGTGCGCAACCGCCTTGATCGTTTGCTTGTCCGGCAGCCTGGCCCTCGCGCAGACCAGCGGAGACCAGGTGGCGCGCAACCCCGTGTTGGGCAATCCCGTCCACAAGGCGCAACCCAGGGCGAACCGCGCGGCAAACCGTGCGGCGAACATTGCCAAGTCCGACAAGCAGCCGCCGGGCACGGAGAACGGCAACCAGCCGGACCGCGCCGCGGCTGGCGGCGGGGCACGCTGACCCGGCTGCGGCCCATGGCGTCCGGAGCGGGGCGGCCCTAGCGTCCCGCCCTGGCGGCCGTGCAACCAAGGGAGCAGGGCGTGATGGCGGAGTTCGACATGACGGCCGTCCCACCAGTCTCAACCATCGCCGCCGCAGAGAGCCTGCTTGGCATCTGCTACACGGACGCCGAGCGCGAACTGATGGCCGACAACCTGCTTGCGCAAACGCAGCTCGCGCTGCGGCGGCGCGCGGTGCCAATGCCGGCGACATTGGCGCCCGCCACCCGTTTCGACCCGCGCCTGCCTGGGCATGTGCCGCCGCGCGACGATGGGGTGCGCCTCGCCGACAATGCGCCGGCGCTCCCGGGTGATGACGCCGGGATCGCTTATGCCCCAGTCACCCGTCTGGGCACCTGGCTCCGCCGCGGCCAACTGACCGCCGCACGCCTGACCGACATCTACCTCGCCCGCATCGCCGCCATCGGCCCGAAGCTCGAATGCTTCGCCACCGTGACGGCAGACGCCGCCCGGGCACGCGCGGCGGAACTGGACCGGATGGCCCGGCGCGGCGAGTGGCTCGGCCCACTCCACGGCATCCCGTATGGCATGAAGGACATCATCGACACCGCGGGCGTCGAGACCGCCTGGGGCGCGGAGCCGTACCGCGGGCACATCCCGGCGGAGGACGCCCACGTCACGGCCCTCTTGCATGCCGCCGGCGCGGTGATGCTGGGCAAGACGACGGTGGGCGCGCTTGCCTACGGCGACGTCTGGTATGGCGGGCGCACGCGCAACCCTTGGAACACCGAGGAAGGGTCGAGCGGATCGAGCGCCGGCTCGGCTGCCGCAACAGCCGCCGGGCTGGTCGGGTTCTCGATCGGCACGGAAACCTTGGGGTCGATCGTCGCTCCCTCGACGCGCTGCGGCACGGTCGGGCTGCGCCCTACCTTCGGCCGGGTGTCGCGTCGCGGCGCCATGGCGCTGTGCCCGTCGCTCGACAAGATCGGGCCGATCTGCCGGTCCGTGGAGGACGCGGCGCTCGTGCTCGACGCGATCCGCGGCCCGGACCCGTTAGACGCGGCGCAGATTCCGCTGCCGTTCGGTTGGGACGGTGCCCGCCCGGCTGCCGGGCTGCGGCTCGGCTACATCGAGGCGGATTTCGCCGACGGGCACGAGATGGACCGCGCGGCGCTGCGGGCGGCGGGCGGATTGGGGGTGGAGCTTGTCCCTTTGACCCGGCCCGACCTGCCCTACGATGCCCTGATGAGCGTGCTGTTCGCGGAGGCCGCCGCATCCTTCGAGGCGCTGACGCTGTCGGACGGGGACGACGTCCTGACCTGGCAAGCGAAAGAGGCTTGGCCGAACGCCTTCCGCAAGGCGCGTTTCCTGTCCGCGGTGGACCATGTGCAGCTCGACCGGTTTCGCACCCTGGTCATGCAGGCGGCGGACGCCCTGTTCCGCGGCGTGGACGCCGTGATCGGGCCGAGCCTGACCGGCCCGATGCTGGTCATAACCAACTTCACCGGCCATCCCTGCCTGTGCCTGCCCACCGGGTTGCAGCGCGCCCACACCCGCGGAGCGCTTTCGCTGGCGCGTGCCCGGCTGGAGCTTGGCGAGGAGGAAGCCGGCCCGCAGCACGACGTGCCGCACACGGTCTGCATCTGGAGCGGGCTGTTCAACGAAGCGCCGGCCTTGACGGTCGGCCAGGCGCTGGAACGACGCTTCGGCTACGCCGCGCACCGCCCGCCAGTAGGCTGAGGGCTTCGCGAGGCGGCACGGCCAGACCGCCGCTACCCCGGCGGCACGTATCCGGCAGATCGGATGGGCAATCCGCCGGGGCGCGGGAGCGTTGCGGCCTCAGGCGGTTCTGCCGCGCGCACGTGCTTGGAAGCGGCGTGTTCCACCCGGTTCCACAGCCGGCGGATGCCTTCGGTCGCGGCGAGGTAGATCAGCGCCGCGTAGAGATAGACCGAGAAGTCGAAAGTGCGGGCGAAGATCAGCCGGGTCTGCCCCATGAGGTCCAGCAAGGTGACGATGGCCGCAAGCGCGCTGGCCTTGATCACCAGGATCAGCTCGTTGCCGAGCGGGCGCAGCGCCGCCAGGAACGCCTGCGGCCAGACCACGTGCCGCGCCACCCGGTAAGGCGAAAGGCCGAGCGCCGCCGCCGCCTCCCGCTGGCCCCGGGGAACGGAACCGAGCGCGCCCCGCAGGATTTCGGCCTGATATGCGGCGGTGTTGAGCGAGAATGCCAGGATGCAGCAGTAGAACGCTTCGCGGAAGAACCACCACAGCTCGATGCTGGTCAGCCAGGGCCGGATTTCGCCCGCGCCGTAGTAGGCGAAGTAAAGCTGGCACAAGAGCGGCGTGCCGCGGAACACGGCGATGTAGCCGGAAGCGAGGCTGCGAAGCGCCAGGTTGCGCGACATGCGGGCGCGGCAGATCGGGGTGGCCAGCAGAAAACCGATGCTGACCGAGAGCAGCACGACTTCCGCCGTGACCCGGACGCCGGCCAGCAGCCGCCAGCCGTACTCGGACAGCAGCTCCTCGTTGAACACGAAGCCGAGCAGGCCGTGCAGCATGTCCATCAGGCGACGCCCCGGTTGGCGCGGCGTTCCAGCGCCGCCTGCCCGGCGTTGGAGACGATGCTGAACACGAGGTAGATGCCCGCGGCCGCGCCGTAGAACAGGATCGGCCGCGTGGTGTTCTTGCTGGCCTCCGACGCCGCCCGCAGCAGGTCCGTGACCGCGAGCGTGGAGATCAGCGAGGTATCCTTCAGCAAGACCGTCCACACGTTGCCGAGGCCGGGCAGGGCGACCCGCCCCAGTTGCGGCAGCACCACCAGGAAGAACGCGCGCTTGCGGTCAAGCCCCAAGGAGCGCGCAGCCTCGACCTGGCCGGGCGGCACCGTTTGCAGCGCCGCGACCCAGACTTCCCCTGAATAAGCCGCCACGACCACCGACAGCGCGATCACCCCGGCGACGAAGGCGCTCAGCTCCAGGCGCGACGCCAAGCCCAAAGCCTCCCGCGCGTGGTCCAGCAGGGATTGCAGCCCGAAATACACGATGAACAGCGCCAGCAGGTCGGGGATGCCGCGGAAGAACGTCGTGTAGGCTTCGGACGCCGCCCGCACCATTCGCCAGCGCGACAGCTTCAGTCCCGCCAGCGCCAGCCCGCCGCCGAAGCCGAACGGCACCGTCACCAGCGCCAGCGCCAGGGTGACGAGGGCGCCCTTCAGCAGCAGCGCCCCCCAGCCGTCCGGCCCGAACAGCAGGCCGGCCACCGTCACGGCGGCCTATTTCCCGCGGATGTCGATGGTGAAATACTTTGCCTCAAGCGTCTTGTAGGTCCCGTCCGCGTCCAGCTCGGCGATGGCCTTGTTGAACATGGCTTGCAGGTCGGTGTCGCCCGGGCGGAAGGCGGCGCCCACCCCGGGGCCGTGGATGCCTGGGACTCGCTGGATCTCGGACAGGATCGTGCAGCAGCCGTTGCCCTTGCTCTTGACGAAGTCCTGCTCCACCAGCACGTCGCCCACCACGTAGTCGAGCCTGCCGCTGGCGAGGTCGAGGTTCGGCTCGTCCTGGGTGGGATACAGCTTGATGTCGGAATCCGGGTAGAACTTTTCCAGGAAGTTGGCATGGATCGTGGAGGACTGGGTGCCGATCGACTTGCCTTTCAGCGCCGCCGGGCTGGTGTCCTTGCCCTTGTCGCTGGCCTGGCCGACCCAGACGGGCGGCGTCGCATAGTACACGTCGGAGAAGATCACCTTGGCTTTCCGCGCGTCCGTGATGTTCATGGACGAGAAGATCACGTCGAACTTGCCCGACAGCAGCGACGGAATGATGCCGTCCCAGTCCTGGTTCTGGAACGTGCAGGTCGCTTCCAGCTTGGCGCAGATGGCGTGGGCGTAATCGACCTCGAACCCGACGATCTCGCCCTTCTGGTTCACGCTCTCGAACGGCGCATAGCTCGCGTCCATGCCGAAGCGGATCGTTTTCCAATCCTTTGCCTCCGCCGGGCGGGGGCCAAGGCCCGCCGCCAGCCCGCACGCAAGGCCGACCGCAAGCAGCAGCTTCGGAATACCCATTCTGATCTCCTCCGTTTCAAAGGACCGGTGGCAAGCTGAGGGCAAAGCACGCGGCGCTGCAAGGGGTATGCCAACTCGTGGCGTGACGGCAGCAGCCGGTGGCGGCCTCCGGTCACGGGGCCGGCGGCGCGGCGCGGCGGCGCGTGACATGCGCCTCGTGCGGCCGGTGCGCGGGACGAGCAAGCAGGCGCGCGCCGTCAAGCGCCGTGCCTTGCGCGGGCACGAGCCTGAGCCCGGCCTGGCCCAGCAAGCGCTCCAGCCGATCCATGAGCGGAGCGCCAAGCAACGCGAGACCGCCGACCACCGCGCACGGCGCGCCTGGCGGGAGCGCGGACGCGGCGCTC
>CAXUIQ010000157.1:0-8371 GCA_964250815.1 uncultured Acetobacteraceae bacterium | reverse complement strand
GGGGCTGCCGCGGCGACTGGCCGTTCCTGCACTTCGAGCTGTGCTACTACCGCGCCATCGAGTTCGCGATCGAGCACGGCTTGGGGCGCGTCGAGGCCGGGGCGCAGGGCGAGCACAAGATCCAGCGCGGCTACATGCCGCGTCCGACCTACTCCGCCCATTGGATCGCCCATGCCGGGCTGCGCCGCGCCGTGGCCGGCTTCCTGGCCAGCGAGCGCCCGGCGGTGGAGACCAACATGGCGGCGCTGGCCGAACTCTCGCCCTACAAGCGCGACGGAGACACGGAGGGCTGACAGGACGCGGCGGCGACGCCCGGCCACTCGGCGGGCGAGGCGGGCGCCTGAAGCCAGCCGGCCCGGGGCACCTGGTGCGGCGCGGCGGCGACCAGCCGGCCATCCCGCCACCGTGCGGCCCCGCTCCGCAGCATCTCCGAAACGAGAAGCGGCACGAAGGCGTCGGGCGCCGTGCCGAAGGCAAGCGTCGCATGGGCGCGGAACCAGGGCGCGTCGAGCAGGGCGCCGGGGATGGCGGACTCCCCCAGGCCGTCCGTCAGCATCAGGTTGTGCGAGAAGATGCGCTTGCAGGCGTGCCATGCGATGCGCTCCGGCTCCTTCCGCCAACCGCGCAGGCGCCGGCGGGCGCGGTCGAAGGCTGCAGGCAGGTCGGTGATCGCCGGGCCGTGGCCGGAATAGCCGATGCCGGCCGGCAGCCTCGCCAGACGTTCGATGCTCTCGGCCGTGCGGTCCAGGGAATCCCGGCCTTCCCGGTAAGGGTTCAGCCAGCCGAGGTCGGCGTCGTGCAGCGCGTCCCCCAGCACCAGGATGCCATGCTCCCCCGAATGCAGGCTGATGTGCCCGGCCGTGTGGCCCGGCGTCGCCACCACCCGCCAAGCCCACCTTCCGGCGCTCACCATGTCGCCGTCGTGCAGCCGCCGGTTCACCTGGTACGGCTCGACCGGCTGGCGCAGCCATTCGGCGCGGCACGCATCGGGGTCGCGGTTGTTCACCAGCGCCGCCTCTTCCGCCTGCGCCGCGATGAACACGCCGTGCCGCGCTTGCAGCGCGTGGTTTCCGCCGCTGTGGTCGCAATGGAAATGCGTGTTGACGACCAGGGACAGGGCCGGCGGCGCGACGCTTTGCGCTTCAAGCCAGCGCAGCAGCACCGGCACGTCGGCGCCGAAGCCGGTGTCCACCAGCACCGGGCGGCTGCCATGCAGCAGGACGGCGTTGGCGCTGGGATAAGGGCGCTGGAAGAAGCTGACGGGGATCATGGGGTCCGGGTAGCACGACGCAACGAAATCTCCACCCGTCTTAACTAAGCTCGCGCCATGTTGGAGCCGCCTTTGATGGAGCCGGACGGGGCCGCTTGGTGCGGCACCGCGTCAAATTTTGTTGCGCGCCCGGCTTGCGGCGGCGCGGCGCTGCTGCGGGACGCCCTCGCCATGGTCCCCGGCGCGCGGGACTGGGCGGTGGTGCTGGACTACCGCCTGCTGCGGCTGGGCCGCCGGATCGATGCGGTCCTGGTAACGCCGGGCGCCGTGCTGGTGTTCCGCATCGCCGCCGAGGCATCCCGGTTCCGGCCCGCCGACCGGGTTGCAGCGGAGGACGCCGCCCTCGACCTTGCCGACTTCCACGCCGGCTGCCGCCGGCTGCCGGTCGTCCCGATCCTGGTCGTGCCGAACGGCGACCGTCCCCGGGGCGCCAGGCCGCTGCCGCTGGAGGGTGCTGCCCCGGTTGTCGAGACGACCCGGCTGCTGCTGCCGGGCCTGCTGCGCGACATCGCCCAGGGCTTCCCGGCGGTGCCGGACGCTCCATCACCCGGCCTGTGGGCATCGGCGCCTTACCGGCCCGTCCCGGCCTTGGTGGAAGCGGCGTGCCTGCTGTACGCCCGCCATGACGTGACCGCGCTGACCTTGGCGCAGGCCGGGCGCGGCGGTCTCGCGCGCACCGGGGCCGCGGTGGCGGAGGCGGTCGGGCGCGCACAGGCCGAAGGCCGGAACTGCGTGGTGTTCGTGACCGGCCTGCCCGGCGCCGGCAAGACGCTGTGCGGCCTCGACCTCGCCTTCGCCCGTCCGGGCACCGCGTTCCTGACCGGCAACCCGACATTGGTGCATGTGCTCCGGGAAGCCTTGGTGCGCGACGCCGCCGGGCGCGGCATGGAGCGGCGGGCGGCCCAGCAGCGGATGGAGGGCGTGGTCCAGGCCCTGCCCCGGTTCCGCGACCATCACGTGCGAGGGGGCGACGCCCCGCCCGAGCGCGTGCTGGTCATCGACGAGGCGCAGCGTTGCTGGACGGCGGTGCACGCGGTTGGAAAGACCCGCAACCGCCCGGTCCCGCTGGCCACCTCGGAGGCCGGGCACCTGCTCGACATCATGGCCCGGCGCCGGGACGGGGCGGTGGTCGTTTGCCTGCTCGGCGGCGGGCAGGAGATCCATGACGGCGAGGGCGGCATCGCCGAGTGGGGCCGGGCGCTGGCCGAGCGTCCGGCGTGGCGCGCCGTCGCCCCGCCCGATGCGATCGAGGCCGAAGACCCCCGCCAGCGCCTGCTGCCAGGTCCGGCCCTGGCGCTTGACGACCGGCTGCACCTGAGCCAGCCCGTGCGCAGCGTGCATGAACCCTCTGCCGCGGCCTGGGTCGCAGCGATGCTGTCCAACTGCCCGGCCAAGGCGAACGGCATCGCCCGGTCGATGGCCGACCTGCCGTTCCGGCTCACGCGGTCGCTCGGTGCGATGCGGGGCGCGCTCGGGGGCCGCGGCACCCGGCAATCGGGGCTGCTCGCCAGTTCCCACGCCCGGCGGCTGCGGGCGGAGGGGCTGGGCAGCGTGCTGCCGCACCAGGACGAGGACGCGGTCGCCCGCTGGTTCCTCGACCGCTGGCCCGACATCCGCAGCGCCGACGCGCTTGAAACCGTGGCCACCGAATTTTGCGTGCAGGGGCTTGAGCTTGACCAAGTCGGGGTGTGCTGGGACGCGGACCTGGTCCGCACGACGGACGGCGCCGGCTGGCATGTGCGCAACCTGCGCGGCGCCGCCTGGACCACGCAAAGCCGGGCGGAAGCGGTGTCGAACCGGCTCAATGCGTACCGCGTGCTGCTGACCCGCGCCCGGTTCGCGACGGTGGTCTGGGTGCCGCAGGGCGCCTCGCGGGACCCGACCCGCGACCCCGCACGGTATGACGCGGTGGCGGACTACCTGCTGGCGTGCGGAATCATTCCGCTGGACGAAGCATCGGCAACGGCGGACAATGCGGCCATGGCCGAGCCGACGCTGCTGTGATCCGCCTGCTCCTCGCGCTGCTGTTGCTGGCGGGTCCGGCGCAGGCCGCCGAGTTGCGGGTCGCGACCTGGAACCTTGAATGGCTGACCGCGCGTCGGGCAGGCGACCCGGCGCTGCCCGAGGACGTGCGGCCGAAACCGGCGGAGGCGATCGACGCCCTCCGCCGCTACGCCTTGGCGCTCGACGCCGACGTGGTCGCGTTCCAGGAGGTGGACGGGCCGGAAATCGCCGCCCGGGTCTTCCCGCCGGAGCGGTATGCCATCATCACCACCGGAGACGACGTGGTGCAGCGCGTCGGCTTCGCCGTCCGCCGCGGCATTCCGGTGCGCCGCAACCCGGACCTGGCCGGGCTGGACGTGTACCCTGGTGCCGTGCATCGCCTGCGCAGCGGCGCGGACATCACGCTCGACCTGCCCGGCGGCAAGCTGCGCCTGCTGGCGGTGCACCTGAAAACCGGGTGCCACTACGGCAGCCTTTCGGGCGCGCACGGGGCCGATGCCAGCCGGGCCTGCGAGACGCTGCGCCGGCAGGTGGCCCCGCTCCAGGGCTGGATCGCCCAGCGCCGGGAAGAGGGCGTCCCGTTCGTGGTGCTCGGCGACTTCAACCGCCGGATGGACCGGCCGGAGGAGCTTTGGGCCGCCTTGACCACGGCCGCGCCGCTGGCCCGCGCGACGGAGGGCCGGGCCAGCCCTTGCTGGGGCGGCGGCAGCTTCATCGACCATATCCTGGCTGGCGGCGCGGCCCGCGGCTGGATGGCGCCGGACAGCCTGCGGGTCATGGTGTATCGGGAGACCGGCGACGCCGCGAAGGAGCAGCTTTCCGACCATTGCCCGGTGTCCGTCCGCTTCCGCCTGCCGGATTAGCCCGCTACTCTCCGCCGGCAGTTGAACGGAGCTTCCGCCATGGGCCTGACCGTGTTGATCACCGGCGCGACGGCCGGCTTCGGCGAGGCGATGACCCGCCGCTTCGTCCGCGACGGCCACCGCGTGGTCGCCGCCGGGCGCCGGGCCGACCGGCTGGAGGCGCTGTCGCAGGACTTGGGAGAGGCCCTGCTCGCGTTTCCGCTGGACGTGACGGACGCCAGGGCGGTGGCGGCGCTGCCGGGGTCCTTGCCGGAGGGATGGCGAGCCATTGACGTGCTGGTGAACAACGCCGGGCTGGCGTTGGGCACGGCGCCAGCTTTCCAGGCCAGCCTTGAGGACTGGGACACGATGCTGGCGACCAACGTCGCCGGGCTGATCCGGCTGACCCATGCGGTCCTGCCGGGCATGGTGGCGCGCGACCGGGGCCATGTCGTGAACATCGGCAGCACGGCCGCGACCTACCCTTATCCCGGCGGCAACGTGTATGGCGCGACCAAGGCGTTCGTGACGCAGTTCAGCCTCAACCTGAAAGCCGACCTCGTCGGCACCGGCGTGCGCGTCACGAACCTGGAACCCGGCTTGGTCGGAGGCAGCGAGTTCAGCCGCGTGCGCTTCGGCGGCGACGCCGAGAAAGCCGCCGCGGTCTATGCCGGCACTACCCCGTTGTCGCCGGACGATATCGCCGAAGCGGTGGCCTGGGTTGTCGGCCTTCCCCGGCACGTCAACATCAACCGAATGGAGATCATGCCGACGTGCCAGGCGCCGGGGCCGCTGGCGATCAAGCGCCGCGAAAGCTAGGCCGAAACGGAGACGCCCTTCCAGAACGCGACGCGGCCACGGATGTTCGCAGCCGCTTCCTTGGGTTCCGGGTAGAACCACACGGCGTCCTTGTTCAGCTTGCCGCCCACGTTCAGCGACATGTAGTGCGCCGTGCCCTTCCAGGGACATACGCTCGTGTGGTCGCTCGGCTCGACGAACTCCGACCGCAGGCTGGCCACGGGAAAGTAGGCGTTGCCCTCGACCGTGACGATGTCGTCGCTGGATGCGATGACCTGCCCATTCCAAACTGCCTTCATTGTTGCCTCCACAAAACAAAAAGGCCGGGCACGAGGCCCGGCCTGGATCGTAAGCTATTCCGCCGTTTCCGGCTCCAGCTCCGACGATCCCTCGTCGCCGTCGCCCTCCTTGGGCGGCGTCGGCTGCACTGCCTCCGTGAACTCGAACTCCAGTTTGTCCTCGCGCAAGGCGACCTTCACGGAACCGCCCTTCACCAGCTTGCCGAACAAGAGTTCCTCGGCGAGCGGCTTCTTGATGAACTCCTGGATGACCCGTCCGAGCGGGCGTGCCCCATACAGGCGGTCGTAGCCCCGCTCCGCCAGCCACTCCTTCGCGGCCGAGGACAGCTCGATCGTCACGTTGCGGTCGGCCAACTGGGCCTCAAGCTGCATGACGAACTTCTCGACCACGCGGCCCACGATCTCCGGCGTCAGCCCGGCGAAGGTGATCGTGGCGTCCAGGCGGTTGCGGAACTCCGGGGTGAACAGCCGCTTGATCGCCTCCGTGTCCTCCCCTTCCCGCTGGTCGCGGCCGAAGCCAATGGCCTCCTTGGCCAAGTCGCTCGCCCCGGCGTTGGTGGTCATGATCAGGATCACGTTGCGGAAATCCACGACCTTGCCGTTGTGGTCGGTCAGCTTACCGTGGTCCATCACCTGCAAGAGGATGTTGAACAGGTCGGGATGCGCCTTCTCGATTTCATCGAGCAGCAGCACGCAATGCGGGTGCTGGTCGATGGCGTCGGTCAGCAAGCCCCCCTGGTCGAAACCCACGTAGCCCGGCGGTGCGCCGATCAGGCGGGAGATGCTGTGGCGCTCCATGTACTCGCTCATGTCGAACCGGGTCAGCTCGATCCCGAGCGTGCTGGCGAGTTGGCGCGCCACCTCCGTCTTGCCGACGCCGGTCGGCCCGCTGAACAGGTAGTTGCCGATTGGCTTCTCCGCTTCCCGCAGCCCGGCGCGGGACAGCTTGATCGCGGCGCCCAGCGCCTCGATCGCCTTGTCCTGCCCGAACACCATAGCCTTCAGGTCGCGCTCCAGGTTGCGCAGCGTTTCCTTGTCGTCGGCCGACACCGACTTGGGCGGGATGCGGGCGATCTTGGCGACCACCTCCTCCACGTCGCGCAACGTCACCAGCTTGCGGCGCTTGCCCTCGGGCTGCAGCATCCGGCTCGCGCCCACCTCGTCGATCACGTCGATCGCCTTGTCGGGCAGCTTGCGGTCGTTGATGTACTTGGCCGAAAGCTCGACCGCGCCGCGGATCGACTCCTCGGTGTAGCGGACCTTATGGTGCTTCTCGTAGTTGGTCTTGAGGCCGCGGAGGATCTTGATGGCATCCTCCATCGACGGCTCGTTCACGTCGATCTTCTGGAAGCGCCGCACCAGGGCGCGGTCCTTCTCGAAGTAGTTGCGGTATTCCTTGTAGGTCGTGCTGCCCACGCAGCGCAGGCTGCCGGCGGCCAGCGCCGGCTTCAGCAGGTTGGACGCATCCATGGCGCCCCCGCTGGTCGCGCCCGCGCCGATCACCGTGTGGATTTCGTCGATGAACAGGATGCTGCCCGGGTGCGCTTCAAGCTCGGTCACGACGGCCTTCAGCCGCTCCTCGAAGTCGCCGCGGTAGCGCGTGCCGGCGAGCAGGGCGCCCATGTCGAGGGCGAAGATCGTGGACTTCGCGAGGACCTCCGGCACGTCGCCCTCGACGATGCGCTTGGCCAGGCCCTCGGCGATGGCGGTCTTGCCGACGCCGGGGTCGCCAACGTAGAGCGGGTTGTTCTTGGTCCGCCGGCACAGGATCTGGATGGTGCGCTCGATCTCGGAGTCCCGCCCGATCAGCGGGTCGATCTTCCCGGAACCGGCCTTCTTGTTCAGGTTGACGCAGTAGTTGCTGAGCGCGTCCTGGGCGCGGCGGCCGGGCTTCTCTTCGCGCTCCTCCGGCGTGTTCTCCTCCTTGGCGCCCTGGGCCGGGCGCTGGGCCGAGCGGCCCGGCGCCTTGGCGATGCCGTGCGAGATGAAGTTCACGGCGTCAAGGCGCGTCATGTCCTGCAACTGCAGGAAGTACACCGCGTGGCTTTCACGCTCGCTGAACAGGGCGACCAGCACGTTCGCCCCGGTCACCTCGTCCCGGCCTGAGCTTTGGACATGGATCGCCGCGCGCTGCACCACACGCTGGAAGCCTGCCGTCGGCTTCGGATCGCCGGGCCGCTCGGTCGCGAGGCCTGACAGGTCCTTGTCGAGGAACTCGCCGAGGTCCTGGCGGAGCTTGTCGAGATCGACCCCGCAGGCGCGGAGCACCGTGGCCGCGTCGCTGTCCTCCGCCAAGCCCAGCAACAGGTGCTCAAGCGTGGCATATTCATGCCGGCGCTCGCTGGCGAGGGACAAGGCGCGATGCAGCGTCTGTTCGAGGTTGCGTGACAACATAGCGATTGACGCTCCTTCGCGCTGGGGTCCTGTAGTCTCGCACGGGTCGGTCCGGTCCGATGCGGGCCCAAGCAGGGGTGGTGATGCCGATGAAGATGGGTAGCCGTGTCCGCTTTGTAGAGCCTATTCTTTCTCGATCGTGCATTGCAACGGGTGCTGGTTCTGCCGGGCGAGGTCCATGACCTGGGTGACCTTGGTCTCCGCCACCTCGTAGGTGTAGGCGCCGCAGACCCCGACGCCCCGGCGGTGCACGTGCAGCATGATGCGCGTCGCTTCCTCTCGGTTCTTCTGGAAGAACCGTTCAAGCACATGCACCACGAATTCCATGGGCGTGTAGTCGTCGTTGAGCATGAGCACCTTGTACATGGCGGGCTTGCGCGTCTTGGGCCGCGCCTTCACCACCACGCCGATGGTTGGTCCGTCTCCGCCGCTGCCTTTGTCGTTGTCGCTCATCGTTCCAACAGCCCACTACTCTTGAACCCGAGCCTTTGCGGCGGCGCCGCACTGCCCTCACCACGCGGACGCTCCGACATGGAGCGCCTTTTCCAGAAAAGGACGGCAACCCTGCTCGGACCGAGCCGGGCGCCATCCGGCGAAGGACAGCATATCGGAACGCGGCGGCTTGAGAAAAGGTTTAGCGATGCCCCGCCCGGATATTCGCCCGGGCCGGCTGGGCCGGCTGGGCCGCAAACAAGAAAGCGGGCCCGGGGGGGACCCCCCGGGCCCGGGCCCCCCCGGCCCCCCACGGGCGCGGGGGCGGCGGG
>CAXUIQ010000156.1:0-8372 GCA_964250815.1 uncultured Acetobacteraceae bacterium | reverse complement strand
GTGATCTTCTGCCCGATCAGCGAGGCGGTGCGCGAGCATCCGGAGCTGGTGCGCAAGTACCTCGGCACCGTGGTGCCGGTGTCCGACAACTACTTCGCCGCGCTCAACAGCGCCGTGTTCACCGACGGCAGCTTCGTGTATATCCCCAAGGGCGTGCGCTGCCCGATGGAGCTGAGCACCTACTTCCGCATCAACGCCAAGAACACCGGCCAATTCGAGCGGACGCTGATCATCGCCGACGACGGCGCGCATGTCAGCTACCTCGAAGGCTGCACCGCGCCGATGCGGGACGAGAACCAGCTCCACGCCGCGGTGGTCGAGCTGGTCGCGCTGGACGACGCGCAGATCAAGTACAGCACGGTGCAGAACTGGTACCCCGGCGACAGCGAGGGCCGGGGCGGCATCTACAACTTCGTCACCAAGCGCGCCGCCTGCCGCGGGGCGCGGAGCAAGGTGAGCTGGACGCAGGTGGAGACCGGCTCCGCGATCACCTGGAAGTATCCGAGCTGCGTGCTGCAAGGGGAGGGCAGCGTCGGCGAGTTCTACTCCGTCGCCGTGACCAACAACCGGCAGCAGGCCGACACCGGCACCAAGATGATCCACATCGGCAAGAACACCCGCAGCACCATCGTGTCGAAGGGCATCAGCGCCGGGCGGTCGGACAACACGTACCGGGGCCTGGTCCGCATCCTGCCGCGGGCCAGCGGCGCGCGGAACCATACGCAATGCGACAGCCTGCTGATCGGCGACCAGTGCGGCGCCCATACCGTGCCCTACATCGAAAGCCGCAACCCGACGGCCAAGGTGGAGCACGAGGCGACGACCTCGAAGATCGCCGAGGACCAGCTCTTCTACTGCCGCAGCCGGGGCCTGTCGGAGGAGGACGCCGTGGGCCTGATCGTCAACGGCTTCTGCAAGGAAGTGCTGAAGGAGCTGCCGATGGAATTCGCCGTGGAGGCGCAGAAGCTGCTCGCTGTTTCGCTTGAGGGATCGGTCGGATAATGCTGTCAGCCAACAACCTCCAGGCGCGGATCGAGGAGAAGGAGATCCTGCGCGGCATCAGCCTGGACGTGCCGGACGGCCAGGTCCACGCCATCATGGGGCCGAACGGGTCGGGCAAGAGCACGCTCGGCTACGTGCTGGCCGGGCACGAGGGCTACGAGGTCACGGGCGGCACCGTGACCTTCGGCGGCGCGGACCTCCTGGCGATGGAGCCGGAGGAGCGCGCGGCGGCCGGGCTGTTCCTGGCCTTCCAGGCTCCGCTCGAATTGCCCGGCGTCAACAACGCCAACTTCCTCCGCACCGCGCTGAACGCCATCCGCCGGGCGCGCGGGGAGGCCGAGCTTGACGCGGTGGGCTTCCTCCGCCTGGCCCGCGCCGAGTCGAAGCGGCTCCACATGCCGGACGACATGCTGAAGCGCAACGTCAACGTGGGCTTCAGCGGCGGCGAGAAGAAGCGCAACGAGGTCTTGCAGATGGCGATTCTGCGCCCGAAGCTCGCCGTGCTCGACGAGACCGACAGCGGCCTCGACATCGACGCGCTGCGCATCGTGGCGGACGGGGTGAATGCGCTGCGCAGCCCTGAGTTCTCGGCGCTCGTGATCACGCACCACCAGCGCCTGCTCGACCATCTGGTGCCGGACCGGGTGCACGTCCTGTCCCAGGGCCGCATCGTCCGCACCGGCGGGCCGGAGCTGGCGCGGGAGCTGGAGGCGAACGGCTACGCCGGCGTGGTGGCGGACGCGGCATGAACCAGTCGCTCCGCAACGGCGCCGACGCCTTCCTTTCGCGCTACCAGGGCCTGCGCGGCCGCTTGCCCGGCGATGCCTCGATCCGCGCCACCGCCGCTGCGGCGTTCAGCGCAGGCGGGCTGCCCAGCATGCGCGACGAGGACTGGCGCTACACCAGCCTGCGCGCCCTGGCCGAGACCGAGTTCCAGGAGCCGTTGTCGGCGGTGTCCGCGGCGCCCATCCTCGGCGATGCCATCGACGCGCCGCGCCTGGTGCTGGTGGACGGGCGCTACCAGCCGGATCTGTCCACGCCGCCCGCCGCGGTGACGGTCACGCCGTTCTCCGAGAACCCGTATTTCGGCCGCCTGCCGGACAACGCGCGCCCGATGGCGGCGCTGAATACCATGCTGGCGGAGGACGGCGTGCAACTGCACGTTGCCGCCGGGGTGGATGCGGGCGCGCTGGTGCTGATGTCCGTGGCGCCGGACGGCCACCGTCCCATCGCGTTCCACCCGCGCCATGGCATCCACCTGGAAGCCGGGGCCAGGCTGACGGTGCTGGAGATCGCCCGCGGTGAAGGGTCGTACTTGCACAACGCCGTCACCGAGGCGGTGGTGGCTCCCGGCGCCGTGCTGACCCACATCCGCTTGCAGGACGAAGGCTCCCAGGCCTTCCACGTCAACACCACCTTTGCCGAGGTGGCGGAGCGCGGGACGTATGACGCCTTCGTGCTGACGCTGGGCGCCCAGGTGGCGCGCACGGAGATCCACGCCCGGCTGATTGGCCCGCACGGCATGGTTCACCTGAACGGCGCGCAGTTGCTGGGCGGCCAGCAGCACGGCGACATCACCACCGTGGTCGCGCACGACGCGCCGAATTGCGGCTCGCGCCAGACCATCAAGAACGTGCTGTCCGACCGCTCGCGCGGCGTGTTCCAGGGACGGATCGAGGTTGCGCGCGCCGCGCAGAAGACCGACGGCTACCAGATGAACCAGGCGCTGCTGCTGTCGCCGCAGGCCGAGATCGACTGCAAGCCGCAGCTTGAGATCTACGCCGACGACGTGAAGTGCAGCCATGGCGCGACGGTGGGCGAGCTGGACGCCGAGCAGCTCTTCTACCTGCGCAGCCGCGGCGTGCCGGACGCCGAGGCCCGCGCCATCCTGGTCCGCGCCTTCCTGGCGGAAGCCATGGACCCCATCGCGCACGCAGACGCCCGCGCGCTGCTGGAACGCGCCATCGAACAGTGGTGGGAGCACCGCGCATGAACATGATGACCATGACCACCAAGCCCGCGTTCGACGTAGAGCGCCTCCGCGCCGACTTCCCGATCTTGTCCCAGACGATCCGCGGCAAGCCCTTCGTGTTCCTGGACAGCGCCGCCTCCGCCCAGAAGCCGCGCCCGGTGATCGACGCCATGGTGAACGCCATGGAGACCCAGTACGCCAACGTCCACCGCGGCCTGCACTGGATGAGCGAGCGCACGACGGACGCCTACGAAAGCACCCGCGACGCCGTGGCCAGGCTGCTCAACGCGCCCTCCCGCGAGGAGGTCGTGTTCACCAAGAACACGACGGAGGCGATCAACCTTGTCGCCCACAGCTATGGCCGCGGCATCATGCGGCCTGGCCAGGCGGTGGTCATCTCCGAGATGGAGCACCACGCCAACTTGGTGCCCTGGCAAATGCTGCGCGACGCCCACGGGATCGAGCTGCGGGTCGCCCCAATCACCGACGCGGGCGAACTGGACATGGCCGGGCTTGAGGCGCTGCTCGCAGACCGCAAGGTGGGCCTCGTGGCCGTCACCCACATGAGCAACGTCCTCGGCACCGTCGTGCCGGCGGCCCGTGTCGCGGCATTGGCGCACGAATACGGCGCCCGCGTGCTGTTCGATGGCAGCCAGGCCGCCGTGCATCGCCCGGTCGATGTGCAGGCCATCGACGCGGACTTCTACGTGTTCACCGCGCACAAGCTGTACGGCCCCACCGGCATCGGCGTGCTGTGGGCGCGGCGCGAGCTTCTGGAAGCCATGCCCCCCTTCATGGGCGGCGGCGACATGATCGGCACCGTCAGCTTCGAGCGCAGCACCTGGGCCGAAGTCCCGCACAAGTTCGAGGCCGGCACCCCCGCCATCATCGAGGCCATCGGCCTCAAGGCCGCGGTCGAATATGTCGAGGCCATCGGCATGGACGCCATCGCGGCGCACGAGGCTCGGCTGACCGACCACGCGCTGGCCCGGCTGTCCGCCGTCTCCGGCCTCCGCGTGCTCGGCGCGGCGCAGGACCGCGGCGGGGTGTTCAGCTTCACCATGCAGGGCGCCCACGCCCACGACATCGCGACGCTGCTGGATCGCCAGGGCATCGCGGTGCGCGCCGGCAACCATTGCGCCGAGCCGCTGATGCGCCGCCTGGGCGTGGACAGCAGCGCCCGGGCCAGCACCGGCCTTTACACGACGGAGGCCGAGATCGACGCCCTGGCCGACACGCTGCTGCGCGTACGGGAGTTCTTCGCCTAGATGTTCGACGACCTCCGCGACCTCTACAGCGCCGAGATCCGCGCGCATGGCCGCTCGCCCAGCCACGGGCGGCGCCCGGCGGCGTTCGATGCCAGTGCCAAGGGCGACAACCCGATGTGCGGCGACCGCGTCCAGGTGTTCGTGCGCCGCGACGGCGACCGGGTGGCGGAGGCCGGGTTCGAGGCGCGCGGCTGCGAGATCACGGTGGCCAGCGCCGACCTGATGTGCGAGGCGGTGCGCAACCAGCCCGTCGAGCACGTCCGCGCCTTGTCCGACCAGGTTGCCGCCATGGCCCGCACCGGGCGTTGCGACGCCTGCGACGAGGCGCTGCGCCGCTTGCAGCCGCTTTCGGCGGTGCACGAATACCCGTCGCGCGTCAAATGCGTGACCCTGCCATGGCACGCCTTGTTGGCGGCCCTGGATGGCGAGAAGGAAGCGACCAGTGAGTGAAGCCCCGACCAGCGGCCCGGCCGTTTCCACCTGGACCCCTGACGGCGAGGTCAGCCCCAAGCCGACCGAGGACGCCCTGCTGTCCGCCATCGCCACGGTGTACGACCCGGAGATCCCGGTGAACATCTACGAGCTGGGCCTGATCTACGCCGTCGAGATCGACGACGAGAGCAACGTGAAGGTCGAGATGACCTTGACCGCGCCGGGCTGCCCGAGCGCGCAGGAGCTGCCGGTGCAGGTGCAGGACGCCATCATGGCCGTGCCCGGCGTCGCGTCCTGCCACGTTGATACCGTATGGGACCCGCCTTGGGACCCGAGCCGCATGACCGAAGACGCGCGCCTCGCGCTGAACATGTTCTGACGGAGCCTCCGATGAGCGCCACCCAAGCCGCCGCCCGCCCGCGCCGCGCCCTGCCGCCGCTGATGAGCCTGACCGGCACCGCCGCCGAGCGTTTGCGCGGCCTGTATGCCAAGGGGCAGGCGGGCATGTTGCTGCGCATCAGCGTCAACACCAAGGGCTGCTCCGGCCTCAGCTATGACATGAGCTGGGTGCCTGCCGCCGGACCCGGCGATGAGGTGGTGACCGACAAGGGCGTGACGGTGCTGGTGGATCGCAAGGCCAGCCTGTTCCTGATCGGCAGCGTGATGGACTACGAGGTGAAGGACCTATCCGCCGGGTTCACGTTCAGCAACCCGAACGAGAAAGGGCGGTGCGGGTGCGGGGAGAGCTTTCACGTTTGAACATTACGTGACCGCCTTTTCTCTTTTTCTTTGATCCACCTTTCACAGTTATCTAGACCCCGAACGATCACATAAATTGATGAGATTAGACCAACATATTGAGGATAGCTGGTGCTAGAGGGAGCGAGTTTTTGAAATCCTTCTGGTAGAGCTTTGGGTTGGCAAAGAAGAAGCAATGCGATACCTGCACCATACATACCGAAGAACACTTCGATAAACGCATATAAAGGGAGTATCCATTTACGTACAGCAAACAGGGCTGTGCCGAAAATCAAGGCAAAGTAGATTGCAGCAATATCTCCGCCTTTTCCTACAATTGCAGTTACAAGCTTTTGCAGCCCAATATCTACAAGCGGGCCAAGGTTGTTGAAAGCTAAGAGAGAGAATATGGGGGTTGTTATTGTTGCGACAGCCAGCAGGAAAATGAACGTTGTTAGGGCAGTTAATCTGCTGAACTTGCGTAGCATCTTTTTGCTTTCCGATGCGTATCCAGATGTTTTTATCGGATGGCAAAACAAAGAAGTTAAAGCACCGTATTCATCCCCGCATGGCTGTGCGTAAAGCCCAGCTGCATGTAGAACTTCTGCGCCTCCACCCGATCCCGGTTCGTGGTCAACTGCATAACCCCGCACCCGGTCGCCCGAGCCTCCGCCATCGCGTGCCGCATCAGCGCCGTGCCGATCCCGCCGCCACGCCGGGCGCTGTCCACCCGCACGCCTTCGACCTGCGCCCGGCTCTGCCCTTGGTGCGACACGCTGTGGATGACGTTGAATTGCAGGCAGCCGACCACCGCGCCGTCTTGCTCCGCCAGGATCAGCCGGCCCCCTTGCGCCAGCATGGCGCGGAAGCCCCGGGCGTAGCTGTCCGGCAACGGCGTCTCGTTCCGTTCCCGTTCGTCGCCGAACCGGTCGTCGGCCAGCAGCCGAACGACGGCGGGCAGATCGGCCTCCACGGCGTCGCGGAACGTGATCATCGGCGCAGCGCGGGCGGGCGGAACCCGACCACGCTTTCCACCCGGGCCGACCACAGGAACTGGTCGATGGCGGCGGCCGAGGCCACCTGATACCCCGCTTGCAGCAGCGTCCGCCCGTCGCGCGCCAGCGCCGCCGGGTTGCAACTCACATAAACGACCGGCACGCCGCTTGCCGCCAGCGCCGGCATCTGCGCCAGCGCGCCGCCATGGGGCGGGTCCAGCACGATGGCCCCGGCACCTTTCAGCTCCGCCGCCTGCAAAGGCTGCCGGGCCAGGTCCCGCCGGGTCGCCATGACCCGGGGGTTCGCCGCCCGGCGCAGCGCATCATAGGCCGCGGCGTCGCCTTCGTAGGCTTGCACCCGGCCGCGGGTGGCCAGGGCGTGGGTGATGCTGCCGACGCCCGCGAACAGCTCGACGATCCGCGCCTTCGGTGCCAAGCCGTCCGGCAGCGCCGCCAGCACGGCCGCAACGATGGCCGCCTCGCCCTCGCGCGAGGCTTGCAGGAACGCGCCGGGCGGAATGGGCGTGATGATCCCGTTGAAGGCGGTCGTAGCCGGGCGCAAGCTGCACGCCGGCTCCGTCAGGCCGGTGCCGCCCCGCGCCGCGGCCGGCTCCCAACTGACGCGCGGCAGCCCATGCGCGTGCGCCAGGGCGGTCAGCAACACGCGGTCGCCAGCCGTGAGCGGCGCGTCGGTGCGCAGCAGCAGGTCCGGCCCGCTGTCCAGCAGGTTCACCACGGCCGAACCCTCCCGCCGCAGCCCGGCCAGCCGCAGCAGCACCGGGCGCAGCGCCTGGACCACAGCGAACAGCGCCGGATGCAGCACCGGGCACGCCTGCATATCGACGACCTCGCGGGACCGGCGGCGGTGCAGCCCGATGCGCAGGGCCGAACCCTCGCGCCGGATTGCCAGGTCCATGCGCCGCCGGGCAGCGGGAGGAGTGCGCGCCAGGGTCAGCCCAAGCTCCGGCGCTCCCATGCGCCGAAGCGCCTCGGCCACCTGCGCCAGCTTCCAATCGGCGTAAGCCCTGTCCCGCCAGTGCTGCAAGGTGCAGCCGCCGCACGGCCCGAAATGCGGGCAGGGAGGCGCAACCCGGTCGGCGGACGGCTCCTGCACGGTGGCCTCGGCCGTCCAGCCCTCGCCGCGGCGCGCAAGGGGACCGGGCTGCGCCAACTCGCCCGGCAGCGTGCCCGGCAGGAACAGTGCCGCCCCGTCCGGCAAGGCCCCGATCCCGTCCCCGTCCGCGCCGATGCGCCCGACGCGGACGGGCAGGCAGCTATCCCCCGAAGGCGGAGAGGCCGGTCTGGGCGCGGCCAAGGATCAGCGCGTGCACGTCGTGCGTGCCCTCGTAGGTGTTCACGGCTTCCAGGTTCATGACGTGCCGGATCACGTGGTATTCGTCGGCAATGCCGTTGCCGCCGTGCATGTCCCGGGACACACGGGCGATGTCGAGCGCCTTGCCGCAGTTGTTGCGCTTCATCAGGCTGATCATCTCCGGCGCCGCCCGGCCTTCCTCCATCAGCCGCCCGAGCCGCAGCGCGCCCTGCAAGCCGAGCGTGATCTCGGTCTGCATGTCGGCGAGCTTCTTCTGGATCAACTGCGTCTGCGCCAGCGGGCGCCCGAACATCTGGCGCTCCATGGTGTAGCTGCGGGCCTGGTGCCAGCAGAACTCCGCCGCCCCCAATGCACCCCAACTGATGCCGTAGCGCGCGTTGTTGAGGCAGGAGAACGGGCCGCGCAGGCCCTTGACGTGCGGCAGCTCATTGGCCGCCGGCACGAACACGTCCTGCATCATGATCATGCCGGTGATCGAAGCCCGCAGCGCGAACTTGCCCTCGATCTTCGGCGCGGAAAGCCCGGCCATGCCGCGCTCAAGGACGTAGCCGCGGATGTCGCCCGCGTCGTTCTTCGCCCACACCACGAACACGTCGGCGATGGGCGAGTTGGTGATCCAGGTCTTGGACCCG
>CAXUIQ010000155.1:0-8406 GCA_964250815.1 uncultured Acetobacteraceae bacterium | reverse complement strand
GCTACCGAGCCGCCCCAAGGGCCTTTTTCAACACCATCGAGTCGTTGAAGACGCACCATTTCATCTGCTGCGCGTGAGCACGCTCCGCAGAACGATGCTCAGGAGTGGTGCATCCCCACGTGGGCCATCGTGCCGTCTGCGGCCTGTCCGGCGACGCCGGTCATCGGCAGCGCGCCGCCATGATGCGGGTGCTGGCCGCCCCACTGCGCGCTGGCGCCTGCGGTGCCGTCCGGCGCCGTTCCGTCCGTCCAGCCCGCCGTTGCCGAGGCCGTGGCGTCGTCGGCGTAGCTCGCCTGGACTTGGGCCATGTCCGGCATGACCGGTGCCGCCGGGCCGCTTGAGGAAGCTTGCGACGGACTCGCGGCGTCGTCGGCCACGAAGCTTGGCGTTGCCGATCCCGCCGCCACCGTGTCGGGCGTGATCGCCACGCTGCTGCCGGCGTCGGGCGACGCCGCCGGGGCGGGAGCGGACGCGGGCGTGGCGCTGCCGGGCGACGGTTCGGACGCGAGCGTGGTGTTGCTGCCGACGGACGCCGGCCCGGACGCCACTGCGCTCCATCCATAGAACTGGTTGCCGACGATGCTGGCCGTGGCGCCCGTCCGGTTCACCACCGCGGTGCTGCTGTGGGCGGTGTAGCTCGTCACGACCGTGTTGTTCTTCACCGTGAGGCTGCTGTTGGCATACACGTTGCCTTCCTCGCCGAAGGTGATGGCGATGGGGTTCTGGGCGTTGGCGCCCTTCTCGATGAAGTTGTCCTCGATGTCGCCGACGCCGCCGTTGGTCAGGTCGATCTCGTAGCTCGCCGTGCCGGACGCGCCGTCCGTGATGGTGTTCCCGGTGATCGTGGTGCTGGCGGCGCGGCTCTTGATGTCGTGGCCGACCTGCGCGGCCGTGATCGTGCTGTCCTTCACCGTCAGGCTGCCGATGGCGCCCACGTAGATGTTGTGGGTTTGGCCGTCGCCGATCCCGTTGTGGGCAAAGGTCGAGTTGGCAACCGTGATCGACCCGTTCGGGTCGGCGTTGGCCAGGATGCCGTTCTGGTTGTCATGGATGTTGTCATTGCTCAGGGTCAGCGTGCCGCCCTCATACCGGACGCCGGCGCCGTTCATGTCCCGCACGGCCGCGCCCGAGACGTCGAACCCGGTGATCGCCACGTTGACCCCGGCGCCGCCCTCGTCGACGAGGCCCTTGCCGTTCGCCGGCTGGGCCGTGCCGACGAGCCTCACCGTGCCGCCCACGGCCTGCAAGGTGAGGCTGTGCGAGATGTTGAGCACGTCGTCCGTGTAGGTCCCGGCATCCACCTTGATCGTGTCGCCGCTGCCCGACGCCGCTACCGCGGCAGCAATGGTCGAGTATTGCTCTCCTGTTCCGACAGTGATCGTGGCCATAAGAAGCTTCCTTGCAAAACAGGGGGCAGCATGTCCAACTGCCGCTTGGAAGCATCGTCTAGAATTGGGAATGTCAACCTGACAACCCGGGATCGGCGGTGAAAGGATGGCTTTGACGCTTTCGCTGGGAATGCGTATGCCAGCCTCTCACTTCTAAGGCAGAAATCCCATTTTCCTGCCGCGAAGTTCATGCCGCGAAGTTTCGGTGTTCCGCGACGCACCCTGGCTTGGGGCAGGACGCGCCCTTGCATGGCGGCGGAGGCGGGATCTGCTTGCGCCTTTGCGCTGCGGGGCCTTCCGCCCCATGATGAACGGCTTCGGGTCAGCCGGGCCGGTCAGCGGGCGCTGCCGTCCCGAAGCGCCCGGCCTCGGACCGCAGCCGGCCCTGGCGCAGCAGCAGGTTGGCGTGGGCCAGCGCCTCGCTGAACGCGAAGCTCATCTGGTGCGGGTCGTCGATGGCCCGGCCGAACACCACCTGCACCAGCTCCGCCGCCGTGAAGCGCCGCGTCCGGCAGGCAGCGAGGATCGCGTCGCAGCGCAGCGCGTGGTGGGTCGCCAGCTCGTCCACCCGGGCGTGCAGGCCGACAAAGGGCAGGTTGTGCCCCGGCAGCACCAGCGTGTCGGCCGGGACCGCCTCCCGCAGCGCCGCGAGCGAGCGCAGGTAGATGCCGAGCGGGTCGCCCTCGGGGTCGTTGGCCTGCACGCTGATGTTGGGCGAGATGCGCGCCAGCACCTGGTCGGCCGCCAGCAGCAGCTTGTCTTCGGGGCAGTGCAGCATGACCTGCTCCGGCGCGTGCCCACCGCCGCTCAGCACCTGGAAGCGGCGCCCGCCGATGCCGAGCGTCTCGCCCGCGATGATGCGGCGGAACGTGCGCGGCAGCCCGGTGGTCATGCGCAGGTAGCGGTGCCCGTTGCTCAGCAGCTGGTCCGCCGCCGCCGGGTGGAGGCCGTGGGCCAGGTAGAACGCGCGGTACGGCTCGGCGTTGGCGGCGTCGGGGTCGAGCTGGATGGTCAGGCAAGTGAGGTATTCGGTCTGGCTCATCAGCAGCGGGGCGCCGGTCCGCCCGGCCAGCCAGCCGGCCTGGCCCACGTGGTCCGGGTGGAAGTGGGTGGCGATGATGCGGGTGACCCCGCGGCCCTGGAGCGGCCCGTCCAGCAGCGCCTCCCACAAGGCCCGCGTCGGCTCGTCGCCAATCCCGGTATCGACCACGGCGACGCCCGGCCCGTCCTCGACCAGGTACACGTTGACGTGGTCCAGGCGGAACGGCAGCGGCAGGCGCACCCATTCGACCCCCGGGGCGACCGCGACCGGCGTGCCGGGCGTGGGAGGCTCCGGGTGCGGGAACAGCAAGGGGACGGCTCGTTTTCCGTCAGTCATGGCAGGCACCTTCCTCCGAACGGCGAAACCGGGCTTGCAGGCCCGGTGCCGGCGAGGGATAGGCGCCCCAACGCGCTTCCGTCCATCCCGGGCAGGGCACCGCGGCCGGGACAGGGGCGGCGCCGTCGAGCGCTCCTTCGGCGGCATCGCCCGGCCAGGCTGCGTTCACGCCGTCCCGGCGCTTCCCAAGACCCGGGTTCAACGGCCCGCTTCGCCGGTGCTCAGGCCATGTCCTCCAATTCCCGGCCCCGCGTCTCCTGGACCCAGCGCCAGACGAACAGGAAGGACAGCACCGCCATGGCGGCATAGATGCCGTAGGCGAAACCCAGGCCCGCGGAGGCCAGCGCCGGAAAGGTCTGGGACACCACGAAGTTCGCCACCCACTGCGCTGCCGCGGCAAGCGCCAGCGCGTAGGCGCGGATGCGGTTGTTGAACATCTCGCCGAGCAGCACCCACACCACCGGCCCCCAGCTCATGCCGAAGAACACGACGTAGAGGTTGGCCGCGACGATCGCGACCATGCCCGCGGTGTCGCCCAGGACCGGGGCACCGCCGCCGGGCTGGGTCGGCGCCGTGCCGAACACGTAGGCCATGGTGCCCAGCGTCGCCGCCATGCCAAGCGAGCCGACGAGCAGCAGCGGCTTGCGCCCGAGCCGGTCCACCAGGACGATGGCGATGATCGTGGTCAGGATGTTCGTGACCGACGTGATCACGGTGATCGCCAGCGAGTTGGCCTCGGTGAAGCCGACCGCCTGCCACAGCACCGACGAGTAGTAGAAGATGACGTTGATGCCGACGAACTGCTGGAACACCGAAAGCAGGATGCCCACCCAGACGATGGGCGCCAGCCCAAGTGCCGGCCCCCGGAGGTCGTGGATCGACTGCACGCGCTCCCGCTGCATGCTCTGCTGGATCTCGGCGATCTTCACGTCCGGGGGGGGCCTGCGGCTGACGAAGCGCTCCAGGACCTGCGCGGCTTCCCGGAGGCGGTGCTTGCCGACCAGGTAGCGCGGGCTTTCCGGGATCATCCCGGCGAACACGCCGTAGAGGAGGGCCGGCAGGGCTTCGGAGATGAACATCCAACGCCACGCTTCCAGCCCGAACCACAGCTTGCCGCTGGCCCCGCCCGCGGCGGCCGCGAGCGCGTAGTCGGTCAGCAAGGCCGCGAAGATGCCGACCACGATGGCCATCTGCTGCAGGGAGCCGAGCCGGCCCCGCATCTGGGCCGGGGACACCTCGGCGATGTAGGCCGGGGCGATGACGCTGGCAGCGCCCACGGCGAGGCCGCCCACCAGCCGGAAGAAGGTCAGCGACCAGATGTCCCAGGGCAGGCCGGCCCCGATGCCGCTGATGAAGAACAGCACCGCGGCGACCTGCATCACCGGGATGCGCCCGTACCGGTCCGCGAGCGGCCCGGCGAACCAGGCGCCCACGGCCGATCCCAGCAGCGCGCTCGCGACCGAGAAGCCCAGCAGCGTGGCGCCCACATGGGACCATTCCCGGATGGCCGCGACCGCGCCGTTGATCACGGCGGTGTCGAAGCCGAACAGGAAGCCGCCCAGGGCGGCCGTCGCCGCGATCAGGACGACCCGCCCGACAGGCGGCGTGTCCCCGGCATAGTCGGCCCCCCGGGCGGCGGGATCGAGGCCTGCGCCGAATCCTTGGTTGGCCATTGTTTCCCCCGTTTCGCATCCCAAGCACTGCTTGGCAGGATGCTGTTGGTTTTGGTTCGCATGGTCCGCGCTGGCGGGCGAGGATCATGACAGGCGCATGTCGGCAGCCGGGAGAGCGTCGCCTCATTTGGCTTGGGGAGCAATGCTTACACGAAATATTGACATCCTCCGCCATTGCTTTTGGGCCGGACGCCAACCGATCCGTGCCGAGCAGGCCATCCTACCCGGCGGCCCAGACCGCTAGGCTGCTGGCCGCCCGGGGCGGTGCCCGCTCACGGCCGAGCCCGCGTCCCGATGCAGCCGCACGAAGCTCGGCCATGGCACGAGCGCCAGCGCCGCCGCCAGCAGGAAGGCGGCGCGGAACGGCGCCACGGGGCCGTGCAGGCCCATGGCCGGGCCGGCCGCCTGCGCCGCGTGCAGCAGCACGGCGCCGAGCGCGATGCCCATGCCGATTGCAGCCTGGAAGGCCGTGTTGAACAAGGTGTTGGCCGCCCCGGTCTGCGCGGCCGGCACCTCCGCGAAGGCCAGGGTGTTCAGGCTGGTGAACTGCAAGGACCGGCTGGCGCCGGCCAGCGCCAGCAGCGCCGCGGCCAGGGGCCACGGCGTGCCCGGCCCGATCAGCGCGCAGCCCCCGATGGCCAGCGCGTTCAGCAGCGTGTTGCCCAGCAGCACGCCGCGGAACCCGTGCCGCCGCAGGATGCCGGAGGTCCACGGCTTGATGCCGAGGTTGGTCACCCCGTACCACAGCACCAGCAGCCCCGACACGAACGGGTCCATCCCCAGCCCGACCTGGAACAGCAGCGGCAGCAGGAACGGCAAGGTGCTGATGGACACGCGCGACACGAAGCCGCCGGTCATGGTGGCGCGGAAGGAGGGCACCGCGAAGGCCCCCAGCCCGACCAGCGGGTGCGCGTGCCGCCGGGCGTGGCGCAGCGCCAGAAACCCCGCCGCCCCGCTTGCGCCCAGCACCGCGGCGGCGGTGGCGAGCGCCCGGGCATCGCCGCCTGGCCCGCTCCCGGGCGCCGCCCCGTGGCCCAGCAGGTCGAACGCATACAGCAGCAGCGCCAGCGCCAGCCCGTTCAGCGCAAAGCCGAGCCCGTCGAAGGGACGGCGCTCGTGCTCTCCCGCGTCGCGGATGAGGAACGACGCGAGCACCAGGCCCGCCACGCCGAGCGGCACGTTGAGGAAGAAGATCCAGCGCCAGGACGCATAGGCGGCGATGAAGCCGCCCACCGGCGGCCCGAGCACGGGCGCCACCAGCGCCGGCCAGGTCAAGGTGGCGATGGCCCGCATCACGTCCGGCTTGACCGTGCCACGCAGCACCACCAGCCGGCCCACCGGCACCATCAGCGCGCCGCCGGCCCCTTGCAGGATGCGCGCCGCCGCGAACTCCCACCGCCCCTGGCTCAGCCCGCACAGCACGGAGGCGGCGGTGAACACCGCCATCGCCGCCATGAACACCCGGCGCGCCCCGAACCGGTCGGCGGCCCAGCCGCTGGCCGGGATGAACACCGCAAGCGTCAGCAGGTAGGCGGTCATGCCGATCGCGAGCGCGGACGGCGTGGTGCGGAAGGACCCCGCCATCTGCGGCAGGGCGGTCGCGATCACCGTGCCGTCCAGGTTCTCCATGAAGAACGCCCCGGCGACGAGCAGGGCCACGGGCGACAGCCGGCGGGACGGAACGGTGACGGTCAAGGCGCGGGCACCCCCAAGGCGAAGCCAGGGCCGACCCCTACCATCGCCTGCGCCTTTCCAGAACCGGGCACGGCCTCGGCACGGACGCGGATCGGACCGCCTTGCCAGCGTCCCGGCGGTCTGCCTAACTCCCGAAGGTGTGAAAAGCACGGACGAGGGGGAAACGACCATGCCGATGAAGAAGCGCCACCTCCGGCGGCTCGCAGCGGTGCTGTGCGCGGCGCTGCTGCTGGCCAGCCCGCTTGCCGCCTCGGCGCAGACCACGGCGGAGATCGTGAAGCGCGGCAAGGTCCGCATCGGCGTGCTGACCGGGTCGCCGCCGATGGGCATGGTGGACGGCACGGGCAACCCCATCGGCTACGACGTGGACATGGCGAACCTGATCGCCAAGTACCTGGGCGTGCCGGCGGAACTGACGCCGCTGACCCCGCCGGCGCGCATCCCGGCGCTGCAGTCGGGCAAGGTGGACTTCCTGGTATCGACCCTGGCGCCCACCCCGGCCCGCGCGCTGACGGTGGATTTCACCCAGCCCTACAACGCCTTCCAGATGGCGGTGATCGCGAAGAAGAGCCTGGCCGTGAAGGGCCTGGATGACCTGAAGGGCAAGACGGTCGGCGTGAACCGCGGCTCCAGCCAGGAAAGCGCCTTGCAGCGCGTGGCGGTGCCGGGCCTCAAGATCACCCGGTTCGAGGATGACAGCACGGTGGTGCAGGCGCTCGTCGCGGGCCAGATCGAGACGGCCGCGGTGCCGGACACGGTGAGCGCCGACTACCTCAAGAACCGCCCGGACGCCGACATCGAGAACAAGTTCATCTTCTTCCAGCAGCCCAACAGCATCGCCGTGCGCAAAGGCTCGGACGAGCTGCTGCGCTGGCTCAACAACACGATCTACTTCGTGAAGGTCAGCGGCGAGCTGGACGAGATCTGCCGCAAGTGGACCGGCAGCCCGCTTCCCGCCTTGCCGACGTTCTGACGGTTGGGCGCGCCCGGTGCCGTTCGCCTTCGACTTCGGCCCGGTCCTCGCCCATGCCGACGTCATCGCCGACGGGGTGCGGCTGACGCTCACCCTGTCCGCGGCCGGCATCGTGCTGGGCCTCGGGCTTGGCGTGCTGCTCGCCATGTCGCGTGGCCTGATCCCGCGCCCGGTGCAGTGGGTGCTGGACGCCTACATCGAGGTGGTCCGCAACACGCCGTTCCTGATCCAGCTCTTCATCATCTTCTTCGGCCTGCCGGTGCTGGGCATCCGGCTCGACGCCATGCAGGCGGCGGTCCTGACCATCATGGTCAACCTCGGCGCCTACGCCACCGAGATCATCCGGGCCGGGATCGACAACATCCACCCGTCGCAGATCGAGGCCGGGGCGTCGCTCGCCATGACCCGGCTGCAGGTGTTCCGCCACGTCGTGCTGATGCCGGCGCTGGCCCGGGTGTGGCCGTCGCTCACCAGCCAGTTCGTCCTGACCATGCTCGGCACCTCCATCTGCTCCTTCATCTCGGTGCAGGAGCTGTCGGGGTCGGCGGCGCAGGTGGAGAGCGACACCTTCCGCTCCTTCGAGACCTACATCACCGTGACCGTCATCTACCTCCTGCTGTCGCTGCTGCTGCGCCTCGTGCTGCTGCTTCTGGGCGAGGCGCTGTTCCCGCGCGGGTCGGGCTTGCGCCGGCTGATGGGAGGAGCGCGGTGATCCACGGCCTGGGCGCGGACCAGGTGCTGTTCATCGTCGGCGCGCTGCGCTGGACGGTGGCGCTGGCGGCGATGTCGCTCGCGCTCGGCGGCCTGGCCGGGTTCGCCGTCGCTATCGCGCGGGTCAGCCTGCTCCGCGGCGCGCGGTGGACCGCGGCGGGCTACATCGGCGTGATCCAGGGCGTGCCGGCGCTGATGCTGCTGTTCCTGGCGTATTACGGCCTGTCGCTGGCCGGGCTGGAGCTGCCGCCGCTGGCCGCCGCCGCGGTCTCGCTCGCCCTCTACGTCAGCGGGTATCTCGCCGACATCTGGCGCGGCGCGATCCAGTCCGTGCCGTGGCAGCAATGGGAAGCCTCGGGCAGCCTGGGCCTCACGCGGGCGCAGCAGTTCCGCTACGTCGTGCTGCCCCAGGCGGTGCGGATCGCGACGCCGCCCAGCGTGGGCTTCGCCGTGCAGGCGGTGAAGAACACCTCCATCGTGTCCATCGTCAACGTGGTCGAGGTCGCCCGCGCCGGGCAGCTCGTCAACAACACCACCTACGAGCCGTTCCGGGTGTACGGCCTCGTGGCGCTGCTCTACTTCGCGATC
>CAXUIQ010000154.1:0-8469 GCA_964250815.1 uncultured Acetobacteraceae bacterium | reverse complement strand
GCTGTCCTGGCCGGTGGCGACCGCCTCGTACCACACCTGGGCCTGGGCGCCGGTGACGATGCCGATCTGCTGGTCCTCGCGCTCCAGGATCGGCCCCTGCTCGATATGCAGCTCGAAATAGCTGTCGGCCGGGAAGGCACGGGCGGGCTCCGCGCCGCGGTAGCCGATCGCGTCGAGCGAGGCGCCGACGCTCTGGCCGTCGAGATCGGTCAGCGCCTCGGTCGCCACCTGGTCGTACACGCCAGCCCAGACGCCGCTGCCCATCAGGCTGTGGCCGAAGCGGCTGCCCTCCTCGTCGGTCCAGTTCACCAGCTCGACCGGCGCCTCCGTGGCGATGCCGAGGTCGTCCAGGCTGCGCATGACCTCAAGCCCGGCCAGCACGCCCAGCGCGCCGTCGAACTTGCCGCCGGAGGGCTGGCTGTCCAGGTGGCTGCCGAACAGCACCGGCGGCCGCGCAGGGTCCTGCCCGGCGCGGCGGGCGAACATGTTGCCCATCGCGTCGATCCGCACCGCCAGCCCGGCCTGTTCGCACTCCGCCCGGAACCGGTCGCGCCCGGCACGGTCCGCCTCGCTCAGCGCCAAGCGCCGCACGCCGCCCTTCGCGGTCGCGCCGATCTCGGCCATCGCCATGAGGCTGTCCCACAGGCGCCGCCCGTCGATCCGCTGGTTCGTGGCGCTCATCCCATCCTGTCCATCGTTGCCGTCCCGTCTGATCGCGGCCATCATGCCCGCCGATCTGCTGCCCGAAAACCCCGGAGACCCGCCTTGGCGCATGTCTTGCCGACTGTCCCTGCCGTCCTGCGGAACACGGCCCTCGACCGGGAAGCGGTGTGGCAGGCCCGGGTGGACCTTGCCGCGTGCTTCCGCGCTGCCAGCCGGTTGGGCCTGCACGAAGGCATCTGCAACCACCTGTCCGCCATGGTGCCGGGATCGGACTCGCTGTTCCTGGTGAACCCTTACGGCTGGGCCTTTCACGAGGCCACGGCGTCCCGGCTGCTGGTGTGCGACTTAAACGGCAACGTCGTCGCGGGCACGGGCGTGCCGGAGGCGACGGCGTTCTTCATCCACGCCCGCATCCACCTGCGCCTGCCGCGCGCCCGGGCGGCGTTCCACACCCACATGCCGAACGCGACCGCGCTTGCCATGCTGGAAGGCGAGCCGCTGGCCTATGCCGGCCAGACCGCGCTGAAGTTCCTGGGCCGGGTCGTCGTCGATGACAACTACAACGGCCTGGCGCTGGACGAGGCGGAGGGCGACCGCATTGCCGCCAGCATGGGCAATGCCGACGTGGCGTTCATGCGCAACCACGGGATCATGGTGCTGGGCCGCAGCATCGCCGAGGCGTGGGACGACCTTTACTACCTCGAACGCGCCTGCGAGGCGCAGCGGCTGGCGACGTCCACCGGGCGTGCGTTGCGGCCGGTGCCGCCGGCCGTGGCGGAAGTGGCGGCGCGGCAGATGCGGGAGGCCGGGGACGAGCCGGCGCGGCTGCACCTGGACAGCATCAAGCGCACGCTCGACCGTGAAGCGCCGGACTACCGGCATTGACCCGCGGCACCTGGCTGACCCTGGCGGCGCTGGCCGGCGGCGCGTTGCCGGGCTGCACGCTGATCGACCAGAACACCTTCAACCCCGCCGCCCGCGCGGCGCCCGTGATTCCCGCGGCCCCTGTCGCAGCAGCGCCGCCGCCGTCAGGGCCGCCGCCGCTGCTGACGTTCCGGCCCGGCCAGCCCGTGCAGGATGCGGTGCGCCAGGCCGTTGTCGCAGCGCGCCGCCGCAAGCCGGACGTGGTGTTCGACGTGGTGGCCATGCTGCCCGGCGGCGCAGGCACGGACGCAGGACCTGACGAGGGAGCGGCATCCGCCAGCGCCGAGGCCGGTACGGTCGCCCGGGCGATCACGGCCCAGGGCGTGCCTCCCGCCAGGGTGCGCCTGTTCGCCCGGCCCGAAGCCGGCCTGGCCGGGCAAGAGGTCCGCGTTTACGTCCGATGACCGGGCTGCTAACCCGGCGCCATGCCGCATCCGCTGCTCCGCCTGAAGCCTGGGCATGACCGCCGCCTGAAGGCCGGGCACCCTTGGGTGTTCAGCAACGAGCTTGCCATGGCGCCGGAGCACCGGGCCTGGACCGCCGGCGCGCCGGTCCGCATCGAGGGCGACGGCGGGTGGCGCTACGGCGCCTTCATGTTCAACCCGCACAGCCTGATCGCGGCCCGGCTGCTCGACCGCAATCCCGATGCTGCGATCGACGCGGCCTGGGTCAGGGCACGGATCGCGGACGCGGTCGCCTTCCGCGCCCGGGTCGCGCCCGGAACGCAGCACCGCCTGGTGCACGCCGAGGCGGACCGGCTGCCCGGTCTGGTCGTGGATCGCTTCGGCGACGTGGCCGTTTTGCAGGCCAACACCGCCGGCATGGACCGACTGCTGCCGGAGGTCACGGCAGTGCTGCTGGACCTGCTGCCGCTCCGCGCCGTCGTCGCGCGCAACGACAGTGCCGCACGCTTGCAAGAAGGGCTGGCGCAAGAGGTGGGGCTGCTGCACGGAACGAATGCCGAGGCGGTGGCGGAGGAGGGCGGCACGCGCTTCCCGATCGACCCGTTGTCGGGCCAAAAAACCGGCTTCTTCTTCGACCAAAGGCCCAACCGGGACCAGGTCGCCTCCCTTGCCGCCGGCGCGCGCGTGCTGGACGTGTTCTGCCATACGGGAGCCTTCGGATTGCGGGCAGCCGCTGCCGGCGCCGCGTCCGTTCTCCTTGTGGACAGCAGCCAACCCGCGCTGGACCTGGCGCTGAGGGCGGCCGAGGCGAACGGATTGGGCGACCGGGTCTCGGCACGGCGCGGCGACGCCTTTGAGGCCATGGCGGCGCTGGCCGCCGATGGCGAGCGCTTCGACATCGTGGTGTGCGACCCGCCGGCTTTCGCCAAGTCGCGCAAGGATCAGGACGCCGGCCTGCGCGCCTACGGCCGCATGACCCGGCTGGCAGCGCCTTTGGTGCAGCCCGGCGGGTTCCTATTCGTGGCGTCGTGCAGCCACCACGCTCCGCTCGACCTGTTCGCGGCCCAGGTGAATTCGGCCATCCTGCGGGCCAGGCGGGACGCGCGCATCGTCCAGATTGGCGCTGCCGGCCCCGATCACCCCGTCCATCCCGGCCTGCCTGAAAGCGCATACCTGAAATCGTTGCTTCTGCACCTGTCCTGAACGTTGGATTTTGCGGCGACGTGCCCAGGTTCCATGCTACGTTGCTGGAACGGTTGCGCACCCTGCCGACGGTTGTCCCGTTGCCTGCTCTCCAGGTCGCTGCTTTCGTGAGGAATCCGATCATGTCATCCGCGTCCTATCCGGCGCCGCCATCCTCGGCGCCCACCGATCCGGCGTTGGCCGGCAGAGCCTCCCGACTGCCCGGCCGCTCGCTGCTGCGCCGGGCTGCGACGTTCCAATCTCCGGTCCTGGCGCTTAGCCTGTGGCAGTTCACCTCGACGGGCGCTGCCTACCTTGCGGTGCTGGCGCTGATGTATGTCGCATACCACGTGTCGGCCTGGCTTAGCCTCGCGCTGGTGCCTCCGGCGGCTGGCCTGGTAGTCCGTCTGTTCATCATCCAGCATGATTGCGGGCACGGCGCGTTCTTTCGGTCGCGGCGCGCCAACTTCGTGGTCGGCGTGCTGTGCAGCCTGGCGACATTGACGCCCTTCACCAATTGGCGCCGGCACCATGCGCAGCACCATGCGACGTGGAACAACCTCGACCAGCGCGACATGACGACCGACATCTACTCGACGTGCCTGACCGTCCAGGAATACGAGGCCATGTCGCCGACCAAACGCTGGTTGGCCCGGACCGTACGGCACCCGCTGATCGCGCACCTGATCATCCCGCCGCTCGTGTTCCTGGTACTCTACCGCGTGCCGTTCGAGACCCCGCGCGCCTGGGTGCATGAGCGGCGGGCCGTTTACTTGACGAACGCGCTGATTGCGGCCGTTCTTGCCGCGATGATCCTGCCACTCGGCATCCTGCCCGTGCTGGTCGTCCAGCTTCCGGTGATCGCGGTTGCGGCTATCATCGGGGTGTGGCTGTTCAGCATCCAGCATCGGTTTGAGGAAGCCCACTGGACCCGCGACTCGGATTGGAGCGCCGTCGCCGCTGCGATTCGGGGCAGCTCGTTCCTAAAGCTGCCCTCGGTGCTGCGCTGGTTCAGCGGCAACATCGGCTACCACCATGTGCATCATTTAGTGCCGCGTGTGCCGAACTATCGCCTTCGCGCCTGCCATGAAGCTTGCGAGGAGTTGTTCGGCACGGCTCGCGTGCTCACGTTGCGGGAGGCGCTGACGGCGCCGAGCTACGCTTTGTATGACGAGAACCAAGGCCGGATGGTGCAGTTCCCGCGCCATCGTTAATCCGGGGCCGATTCGTGTCGCGTCCCGTTAATGCGGCGGGATTATAACCGCAGGTTGATAAGAACAAACTTTTAACGCCTTTCAAGCCACATTTGACTGCGCAACACACATTTACGTGATATCGTTCCGTTAACAAATCGGAACGGAGATGTTGGCGATGGGCACCGCGACGCTGGCTGCAGAAGGCTCTTTGGTCGATCCAAAGGTCCTGTTGATCGAGTCCGATGTCTCCACTGTCCGTACCCTCGTGTCTGGGCTTGAAGAGGCGGGCATCCAAGTCGTGTGGGCACGGGACAGCACGACGGGGCTGGCACTCAGCGCGCGTCTGCTTCCGGACATCGTGCTCGTCGGCTTGGGCCTGGCCGATGTGGACAGCGTGGTCTTGGTTGGGCACCTCGTGGAGCCGCGGAACTGCGGCGTGATTGTGCTGGCGGGCGTCGAGGACGAGGCGGCGCGGGTCGCAAGCCTTGAATTGGGAGCCGACGACTACCTGGCGAAGCCGCCGACGTTGCGCGACATGATCGCGCGGATCCGCGCCGTGCATCGCCGGGTCAATGTCCGCAGGAGCCATTTCGCGGCGCCGAGCGCCGAGGCCGTTCTGGCCGTCGGTCCGATCCGGATCAACCTGCAAAACCGCAGCGTCCATACGCCGGAAGGAAAGCGGATCAATCTTACCTCGGCGGAATTCACGGCTTTGGAGACCTTTGCCCGTGCTGGCGGCAACGCGGTGACGCGCGACAGGCTGTCGGCGGCGGCGCTGCGCCGCCCATGGCGGCCGGAGGACCGCAGTGTGGACCAGCTCGTCTTCAACCTCCGGCAGAAGCTGCCCCTGGACGTTGATGGCGGCGTGCTGATCCAAAGCATCCGGGGTTCCGGCTACTGGATGCGCGCCCCTGAGCGGCCGACGCAGCAACGGCCGGAGTTCACCTGGTCGGCGGAGGACCCGAGTGCCCGTCCCGCGGTGGGCTTCGATTTCGCAAGGTCGGCTTGACGCCAGCATTGCGGCAAGGCGGCGCGCGCCCGGCGTCCCGCGCCACCTCCAACTTGGCCCTACTGGATGACGACGCGGCGGGTACGGTGCGAGATCCACACCCGGTGTCGTCCTAGGTAGTCCAACCCGAGCAGCATGTCGCCTCGGCCCAGTTGCAGGGGTGACACGCTGATTGGCGCATCGGCGGTCACCTCCGTTCCGACCTGCAGCTTGCGCACCCGCAAGTGTCGGATCGGCATGGTTGACCCATCCACCCCACGGGCGAGGTTGGCGGAGCTGGGACCGCCAAGCCCCAACCGCTCTGCTGCCTGCTCGGTGATGATCGACGCACGAGATCCGGTATCGACCAGTGCCAGCAGGCTCTCGCCATTGATCTGCACCTGGACGAACATGTCGCCCTCCGGCGAGACGGTCAGCGGCAAGGTGCTGTAGGGCAGGGGGAACGGCGGCGCGGCGCAGCCCCAGGCGGTGTAGAGCGCCATTCGCCTATGCGGCATGTCAAGCTCCACACCGTAGTCTTCAAGGAACCGACCGCCAAGCAGCCCCGCAAGCGGTGGCTCGGTCTGCGGCACGCCCGGCAAAGCTGCAACCGGCACGCTGCCGTCCGCCATGGGCAAACTGCCGACCCTCAAGCCGCGAAGCATCGCGTTCGGGGCGTCCCGGACGCCGCCGGTCCCAAACAGGCGCGTGCCGGTACGGGCATCAACCGGCAACCGGAGCGCCTCGACGATGCCGGGCATCAGCAGCATTCCCTGCGCGCCGGTGTCCAGCAGCAGCGTGACAGGCGCGTTGCCGATGCTGGCCGGCACGAAGGCAAACCCGTCGCGCAGTTGCACCGGCATCTCGGCCCGTTTCTGCGGCGTGCAGCCATCTTGCGCCGCCCCGGCGGGTGCAAGGCCATCTGGAGCGCAGCAGCCGCGAGGGCGAGGAGACGTATGCTCCAGGCCGGTCCCGCCATCCCTACAACATGCGCTGCAGGATGATCTTCTGTACGTCCGACGTGCCTTCATAGATTTGGCACACTCGGACATCGCGATAGATGCGCTCGACCGGGTAGTCCGCCAGGTAGCCGTAGCCGCCGAGGGTCTGGATCGCGGCGGAACAGATGCTTTCCGCCGCCTCGGACGCGAACAGCTTGGCCATCGCCGCTGCCTCCAGCGCCGGCTGCCCGGCGTCCTTCAGCCTAGCCGCGCGCAAGGTCAGTTCCCGCGCCGCCGCAAGCTTGGTCTTCGCCTCGACCAGGCGGAAGCCCACGCCTTGGTGCTCGACGATCGCGCGGCCGAACTGCCTGCGCTCCTTGGCATAGCCGATCGCGTAATCGAGCGCCGCCCGGGCCATGCCGACGCTCTGCGCCGCGATGCCGATGCGCCCGCTCTCCAAGGTGCTGAGCGCGATCTTGAGGCCTTGCCCCTCCTCGCCGATGCGCTGGTCGTCACTCACCTGCATGTCGTCGAACGACAGGGCGCAGCTATCCGACGCTTTCTGGCCCAGCTTGTGCTCCACCCGCGCCACCGAGAAGCCTGGCGTGTCGTTGGCGACCACGAAAGCCGAGATGCCCTTCTTGCCTGCCGCCGGATCGGTCACGGCGAACAGGATCGTCGTCTTGCCGTAGGAGGCGTTGGAGATGAACTGCTTCGACCCGTTGACCACATAGCCGCTGTTGGTCCGCACTGCCCGCGTGCGGATGGCCGAAGCGTCCGACCCGGCGCCCGCCTCGGTCAGCGCGAAACTGCCGACCGCCTCGCCGCTGGCCATCGGGCGCAGCCAGCGTTCCTTCTGCGCCGAGGTGGCGAACTTCTCTAGGATTTCGCAGGTCGGCGCGTTGTGGACGCTGACCAGGGTGGAAACCGAGCCGTCCCCGGCCGCGATCTCCTCGACGACCTGGGCATAGGCCGCGTAGCCGATCTCGCTCCCGCCCCATTCGGCGCTATTGGTGGCGCCGAGGAAGCCCATCTCACCCAATTCCCGGATGATTTCCGGCTCGATCCGGCCGGCCTGCTCCCGGGCAGCGGCGTGCGGTGCCAGGCGCTCCTGCGCGAAGCGGCGCGCGGCATCGACGATCAGCGCATTGGGATCGGTGTGGTCGAGCATGGGACGCCCCCTTTCGTTGTTTGCCGCAAGGCGGGTGCAGCCGCTACTCGGCCGCCACCCCGTGCGTTGGAGCCACGGACATGGGAGCGTCCAAACGGCGCAACAACGCTTCCCGCTTCGGGCGCGCAGCATCCAGGCTGGCCGCCTTCACCGGCCCGAAGCCGCGGACGTCTTGCGGGAGCGCCGCCAGCGCCACGGCATCCGGCAGCGTGTCCAGCCGCACGCGGCCGAGCGCATAGCGCACGTCGCGCTCATACTCTTCGGCCAGCGCACGCTCCAGCCGGCGGTCGCGCTGCCAGCCGAACGGGTCGAACACGCTGCCGCGCAACGCCTTGCCGTGGCGCAGCAGGCGGAACAGCGGCAAGGCGACGCGGCCAGGGATCTTGACCTTGCGCCGGCGTCCCGTCGCCGGGTCGGGCCGGCTGAGCAGCGGCGGCGCCATGTGGAACACCGGTTGGTCGCCATACGTCGCGGCGGCGTGCAGCCGGGCCACCTCGTACTCGTCCTTGTAGGCGAGGACGCGGAAGAACCCTTCGGCCACCGCACGGGCCAACGCGCCGTCCTTGCCGGCCAGCGCCGTCTCCCGCGCCTGCGCCGCATCCACCAGGGCGCGATACCGCGTTGCGAGGGCCGTGCCTTGGTAGTCCACAAGCTCGCTTTGCCGCCGCGCGACCAAGGCTTCCAGCGTGTCCGGCGCTGGCGCCGCATCCGCCAGGATTTCGTCGGCCAGCGCCGGCTGGGTCGCAAGGATGCGGCCCCATAGGAACGCCCGGCGGTTCAGCGCAACGGCGGTGCCGTTGAGTTCCATGGCCCGCAGCAACGCGCCGCCGCCGACTGGCAGCAACCCCTGCTGCCACGCGATGCCGAGCAGCAGCGTGTTCATCGCCTGCGCGTTGCCGAACAGCCGTTCCGACAGCGCGCTGCCGCGCAGGAAGCGCGCCCCCGCCGCGGGGGGGGGCCGGCCCCAGGCCCCGCGGGGGCGCCCCCCGGCCCCCCCCCC
>CAXUIQ010000153.1:1163-8514 GCA_964250815.1 uncultured Acetobacteraceae bacterium | reverse complement strand
CGCCGTGGCCGCGTCGTTGACGGTGATGGCGGCGGCGCCGGGCGAGAGCTTCGCCGCGGTGCGCCCGCTGCTCGGCGCCATGGGCGGCAAGGTCGTGCATGTCGGGGAAGAGCCGGGGCAGGGGGCCGTGGTCAAGGCGGTGAACCAACTGCTCTGCGGCGTGCACATCGCCGCGGCGGCGGAGGCGCTGGCGCTTGCGGCCAAGCTCGGCATCGACACGGCGGCGGTGCTGGACATCGTGGGCGGCTCGGCGGCGTCGAGCTGGATGCTGCGGGACCGCGGGCCGCGGATGCTGGAAACGGAGCCGGAGGTGCGAAGCGCCGTCGATATCTTCGTCAAGGACCTGGGCATCGTCATGGAAGCCGGGCGCGACGCGAAGGCGGCGCTGCCGATGGCGGCGGTGGCGCACCAGCTTTTCCTGGCGGCGTCGGGCCAAGGCCATGGGCGCGCAGACGACAGCCAGCTGATCCGCACCTACAGGCAACTGAACGGCACGGCGGAGAAGCCGTAGCCGTCCCGGCATTCGCGTTGCATAGTAAGACAAAGAAACGGGGGAAACCATGGACGACAAGGAAAGCAGGCCGAACCTGGCCCGGCGCGCGCTGCTCGCCTCCGCCGGCGCCCTGCCGCTGGCCGCGATCCTGACGCGCCGGGGCGACGCCGCCGAGTTCACCTACAAGTTCGCCACCGGCCAGGACCCGACCCATCCCGTCAACGTGCGCGCCGGGGAGGCGCTGGCGCGCATCCGCGACGCTTCCGGCGGGCGGCTCGACATCAAGCTGTTCCCGGCCAACCAGCTCGGCTCCGACACCGACCTGATCAGCCAGGTGCGCAACGGCGGCGTCGAGTTCCTGAACATCGCGACCTCCATCCTCAACACGCTGGTCGCCTCGGTGGGGATCGTCAGCATCGGCTTCGCCTTCGCGGACGACGACGCGGTGTGGCGGGCGGTGGACGGCGAGCTGGGCCAGTACCTGGCGGCGCAGATCGGCAAGGCCGGCCTCGTGTCCGTCACCAACCTCTGGGCCAACGGCTTCCGCCAGGTCACGTCGTCCACGCGCGACATCCTGGCGCCCGCGGACCTCAAGGGCTTCAAGATGCGGGTGCCGCCCGCGCCGATCCTGACCTCCTTGTTCCAGGCGCTCGGCGCATCGCCCACGCCGATCAACTTCAACGAGCTGTACTCCGCCTTGCAGACCAAGGTGGTGGAAGGCCAGGAGAACCCGCTCGCCATCATCGCGACGACCAAGCTCTACGAGGTGCAGAAGTCGCTGAGCGCCACCGGGCACGTCTGGGACGGCTACCAGATCGTCGGCAACCGCCGGGCCTGGGAAAGGCTGCCGCCCGACCTCAAGGAGATCGTGGGGCGCGAGCTGGCCCGGTCCGGGCAGGACCAGCGGGCGGACATCGCCCGGCTCAGCGTCAGCCTGCGCCAGGACCTCGCGGCCAAGGGCATGGCGTTCCACGACGTGGACCGCGAGCCGTTCCGCGACGCGCTGCGGGCCACCAGCTACTACAAGGAATGGCAGGCGAAGTTCGGCGACGCGCCCTGGGCCATGCTGGAAAAGACTTCCGGGAGGCTGGCATGAGCCAAGTTGCGGGCGCCGTCCCGGCGCGGTCGGACCACCGGGTGCTGGAACTGGCCGACCGCGCGCTCGGCTGGCTGACGGAGATCCCGGCGGCCATCCTGGTGGCGGCGGAGGTGGTGATCCTGTTCATGGGCGTCGTGTCGCGCTTCGTGTTCGACCGCCCGCTGGTGTGGAGCGACGAGGTCGCTTCCCTGCTGTTCCTGTGGCTGGCGATGCTGGGTGCGGCCATCGCGCTGCGCCGGGGCGCGCACATGCGGCTGACCACGGTGGCGGCGATGATGTCGCCGGCCTGGCGGGCACGGGTGGACGCGCTTGCGGTGGGCGTGCCGCTGCTGTTCCTCGCCCTGCTGATCAACCCGGCGCTCGACTACGTGGACGACCAGTCCTTCATCGAGACGCCGGCCCTGAGCTGGCCCGGCAGCATCCGCGCCGCCGCCCTGCTGGCCGGCATCGGCTTCATGCTTGCGGTAGCACTCCTCCGCTTGATGCAGCAGGGCTGGCGGGAAACGCTGCTGATGGTGGCGGCGCTCGGGGCCATCGCCCTGCTGCTCCGGGCCGGGTCGCCGTGGCTGATGGCGATGGGCAACTGGAACCTGCTGTTCTTCTTCGTGCTGCTGGTGGGCGCCGCGGTGCTGCTCGGCGTGCCCATCGCCTTCGCCTTCGGCCTTGCGACCTCCGCCTACCTGCTGACCACCACCTCCACCACGCTTTCGGTGATCGTGGGGCGGCTGGACGAGGGGATGAGCACGCTGATCCTGCTCGCGGTGCCGTTGTTCGTGCTGCTGGGCCAGTTGGTCGAGATGACCGGCATGGCGCGCGCCATGGTGGGCTTCCTCGCGGCGCTGATCGGCCACCTCCGCGGCGGGCTGTCCTACGTGCTGCTGGGGGGCATGCTGCTGGTGTCCGGCATCTCCGGCTCCAAGGCGGCGGACATGGCGGCGGTGGCGCCCGTGCTGTTTCCGGAAATGAAGCGGCGCGGCCTGAACGAAGGGGAGATGGTCTCCCTGCTCGCCGCCTCCGGCGCGATGGCGGAGACGATCCCGCCGTCCTTGGTGCTGATCGCCGTCGCCTCCGTCACGGGCGTCTCGGTTGCGGCGCTGTTCACCGGCGGCCTGCTGCCCGGCGTCGTGCTGGCGCTGGCGCTCGCGGTCATCGCGCGGCAGCGGACGCAGGACAGCGCGGAGACGCGCGTCGCCCGCGCGCCGGCGTCCGCGGTGTTCCGCGCCTTCGTCATCGGCCTGCCGGCGCTGGTGCTGCCGGTGCTGATCCGCGCCGCGGTGGTGGAGGGCGTCGCCACCGCGACGGAGGTGTCCACCATCGGCGTCGCCTACATCCTCGTCGTGGGCCTCCTGGTGTACCGGCAGTTCGACTGGCGCCGGATCTACCCCATGCTGGTCGAAACGGCGGCGCTGTCGGGCGCGATCCTGTTCATCATCGGCGCCGCGACCGGGATGGCGTGGGCGCTGACCCAATCGGGCTTCTCGCAGGCCTTGGCGCGGGCGATGGGCGGCGTGCCGGGCGGGCAGTGGGGGTTCCTGGCGATCTCGGTGTTCGCCTTCATCGTGCTCGGCAGCGTGCTGGAGGGCATCCCGGCCATGGTGCTGTTCGGGCCGCTGCTGTTCCCCATCGCCCGGCAGATGGGGGTGAACGAGGTCCACTACGCCGTGGTCATCATCCTGGCCATGGGCATCGGCCTGTTCGCGCCGCCCTTCGGCCTCGGCTACTACACCGCCTGCACCATCGGCAAGGTGCATCCGGACGTGGCGCTGCGGCGGATCTGGCCGTACTTGGGGGTGCTGACGCTCAGCCTGCTGCTGCTGGCGGCGGTGCCGTGGTTCTCGACGGGGTTCCTGCCCTGAAGCCCGCCTTGTGACCATCGTCTCGGTCTCGGCGGCGCCCTACGACGGCTACGAGTTCCCCCAGGCGCTCGACAGCATGGCGCGCTGCGGGGTGCGCCACGTCGAGCCGGCCTTCATCGTCGGCTACACCGAGCCGTTCGACGAGGCGACGTTCAGCCCGGCCAGCGCCCGGCGGCACCGCGCCTGGCTGGATGCGAGCGGCCTCCTTTGCCACGCCATGTCGTCGCACATCGACCTGGGCCGGGCGGACGCGGCGGCGGTGTTCGCCGGGCGGATGGACTTTGCCGCGGCGCTCGGCGCGCGGATCATCAACACCAACGCCGCGGCGCGGGAGAACGAGGCGCGGTTCATGGCCAACATCGGCCGGCTCGCGGACCACGCCGCCTCGCTCGGCCTGGTCATCGGGCTGGAAAACCCCGGCAACGGCGAGGACAACCTCCTCAACGACGCGGCGGACGGGCTGGCGCTGGTCGCCCGGCTGGGCCTGCCGTCCGTGCGGCTGAACTACGACCCCGGCAACACCGTGTCGCACCGGCCTGGCCGGATCGACGCCGCCGCCGACGCGGTGCGGGCCTTGCCGGGGTGCGTGCATTTCCATTTGAAAGACGTGCGGCAGGACGCCTCGGGCTGGCGCTTCGTGGTGCCGGGGCAGGGCGAAATCGACTGCGGCGCGATCATGGACGCGCTGGCGGCCCGGCCTGACCTGCCGTTCGCGGTGGAGCTGCCTCTGCGCCTGCGGCGGCGGCCGGACGCGCAGCCGGTGCGGGCGCCGGAACCGGTGCCGCTGCCGGTGATCGAGGCGGCAGTGCGGGAGTGCCTGGCCTATGCGGGGCGTTGGGTGGGTTAGGCGGGTCCGGCTCCATGCGCCAGGTTGTCCGGCCCGAAGGAGTGCGGCAGCAGGTCGGCCAGCGTGGTTTTCAGCAGCGTTTGCCCGGCGGCGTCCACGATGCGGACGACCAGTTCCGGCCCGCCGAACTCCCGCAGCTTCTGCCGGCAGCCGCCGCAGGGGGTGCAGGGCGCACCGCCGCCGCCGGCCACCACCAGCTCGGCGATGCGCCGTCCGCCGGCCAGCGCCATGGCGGCGATGGCGCCCGCCTCGGCGCAGGTGCCCTCGGGGTAGGCGGCGTTTTCCACGTTGCAGCCGGCGTGGATGGCACCGTCTGTCGTGCGAAGGGCTGCGCCGACGGCGAAGCGGGAATAGGGGGCATAGGCCATGCTGCGCGCTGTTAGCGCTGCGTTGATCAGGGGGTCTCGGGGCATTGGTGGCTACTTCGGAAAACAGGAGTCTTGCCATTTAGCTAGAAGGGCAAATCGTCGTCCCTAACGTCTGGCTTGGCCTGTAGGTCAGCCATACGCCTCCCCAATAGCAAGAGGATGGCCAACAAGCTTGGCATCGCGGGTCAACAGGTGCATTCCTTCCTCCTGGGCTCGCACAAGCAGCAACTCGTCGAACGGGTCCTTGTTCCTAAGCGGCTGCGCAAGTTCGGCAGCAGCATGGCCGGCCGTTAGCGGCAGCACTTCCCAGGCGATTGCTTTTGCGAACGCCACCACGGCCGCGGGGTCTATGGGACCCTTCCGCCCGCCGGAAATGTGGAAACTGTGCCACTTCAGCCTGAGTTCCCACACGGCCACGGTCGAAAGCACAAGCTGCGTGTCAGCATCCGACATCCGCTTGCGCTCGGCATCCGTCAGTGTGTCGGGGTCCAGCGCCGCCCAGACGGCGATGTGCGTGTCGAGCAGCAGCCTCAATCCGGTAAGCCAAGCACGCGCCGGCTGAAAGCCGGCTCGTCGAAGTCGGGCGGCGAACTCACCTTGAGGCCGTCAAGCCCGAGTTCGCGACGTATGACGGCCGCTTCTTCAAAATCCATGCCGGACACCCTATGCACCGGGACCAGTTCGACGAAGGGACGGCCATGCTTGGTCACGACGACGCGCTCGCCACGCGCGGCGGCGGCGGCGGCCTCGGCGAAGCGGGCTTTTGCCTCGCGTATTGAAAGCTTCATGGCCATTCCTCAACAGTGCCGATGCCCAGAATGGACCGGTACGCCGATGTAGCACGGCCAGGGCTTGTGGTCACTGCGTGACTACGCAGCCCAGCCCGGGCCAGATACGGCCAGCCAACAGCGCCGTTAACACAGCACAATCATCGCTCCTTCACATAGGGCACGCCGCTCGCCCGCGGCGGCACCGTCCGCCCCACGAACCCGGCCAGCAACACCACCGTCAACCCGTATGGCAACGCCTGCAAAGCCTGCACCGGAAAGCTCCCGATCCCCGGCACCGCCACGCCCTGCAGCCGGATCGCCGCCGCGTCCAGCAGCCCGAACCCCAGGCAAGCCAACAGGATCGGCCAGGGCCGCCAGCCGCCCAGGATCATCGCCGCCAGCGCGATGAAGCCGCGCCCGGAGACCATGTCGCGCTGGAACCCCGCCCCCTGCGCGGTCGCGATCGACGCCCCGGCAATCCCGCACAGCACGGAGGCGATCAGCACCGCGGCGTAGCGGAGCCGGGCCACGGAGATGCCGGCGGTGTCGGCCGCGGCCGGATGCTCCCCGCAGGCGCGCAGCCGCAGCCCGAAGCGGGTGCGGCCCATGACGTAAGCGCTGAGCGGCACCAGCGCGAAGGCCAGGTACGCCAGCGCCGTCTGCCCGCCGAGCAGCGCGCCGTAGAGCCGCCCCAGCATCGGCACGCCCGCCAGCGCCTCCGTCCCCGGCAGCGCAAGCGGCAGGAACCGGGCGCCGGGCGGCAGCGGCGGCGTTTGCCCGCCTTGGCGGAACCAGGTCAGCGCCAGCGTCGCCGTGAGGCCGGACGCGATGATGTTGACCGCCATGCCGGAGACGACCTGGCTGCCGTTCAGCGTGACGCTGGCATAGGCGTGCACCAGCCCGAGCAGGCACGCCGCCCCGATGGCTGCCAGAAGGCCCGGCACGGCCTGGCCCGTCACCGCGGCAACCGCCGCGGCGGCAAACGCGCCGACGAGCATCTTGCCTTCCAGGCCGACATCGACGACCCCGGCGCGCTCCGACACCATGCCGGCGAGCGCGGCGAGCAGCAGCGGCGTGGCGAGGCGGAGCGTGGCGGCCAGCACGGGCAGGGCGGCGTCGAGAACCTCCATCTCAGCCCCGGCGCGGCAGCAGGCGCAGCAGCGCCGGGCGCAGCATGGCGCCCAGCGCGCCGGTGAGCAGGATCACCAAGCCCTGGATCAGCACCACGATCTCGGAGGGCACGTCCGGCGCCTCGAAGGCAAGCTCCGCGCCGCCCTGGGTCAGCGCGCCGAACAGCAGGGCGGCCAGCAAGACGCCCGCCGGGTGGTTGCGCCCCATCAGCGCCACGGCGATGCCGGTGAAGCCGTAGCCGCCGCTGAAGCCCAGCAGCAGCCGGTGCTGCGCGCCCAGCAGCTCGTTCGCGGCGACGCCGCTGGCCAGCGCGCCGGACAGCGCCATGGCGAGCACCGTCATCCGCGCCTGGTCGATGCCGGCGTAGCGGGCGACCTCGGCGCTTTCACCCATGACGCGCAGGGCAAAGCCCCAGGGCGTGCGCCACACCAGCAGCCACACCGCGCCCGCCGCCAGCAAGGCCAGCGGCAAGGCGAAGTTGACCGGGGCGGAGCTGGGAAAGCCCAGGGCGGACAGCGACGGCAAATCCGCCGCCGCCGTGAAGCGCCGCGTTTCCGGCGACATGGACCCCGGCGCGATCAGCACGTTGACGACCAGGTACACCAGCAGCGACGCCGCCAGGAAGTTGAACATGATCGTCGTGATGACGATGTGGCTGCCCCGCCGCGCTTGCAGCCAGCCCGGCACGGCGGCCCAGGCCGCGCCGCACGCAGCGCCTGCCAGCATCGCCAAGGGCAGCAGCAACAACGGCAGCAGCCGGTGCTCGTCGACTCCGCATCTCCGTTCC
>CAXUIQ010000153.1:0-1153 GCA_964250815.1 uncultured Acetobacteraceae bacterium | reverse complement strand
CCGGCAGCGTCCCCCCGTTCAGCGCCGCAAGCGTGATGCCGAGGCCAGCCAGGATCGCCTGGCCCTCCGCCCCGATGTTGAACAGCCCGCCCTGGAACGCCACCGCCACCGCCAGCCCGGCGAACACCATGTCGGTCGCGTAATACAACGTGTAGCCGATGGCGTCGGCGGAGCCGAGGCTGCCCACCGCCAATGCCCTGAGAGCCACGGCCGGGTCGTTGCCGGTGGCCCACATCAGCCCGGCGGTGATCGCCAGCGCCAGCAGCAGGTTCAGCAACGGCAGCAGCGCCAGGTCGGCCCAGCGGGGCAGGGCGGCGGCGGGCGCATTACTCATGTGCAAGGCGGGTCATGCGGGGGCAGGCGCGGGCGCGCGCTCCGGCACGACGCCCGCCATCAGGAGGCCCAGGCGCTGCTCCGTCGCCTCCGCCGCCGCGAGTTCGCCGACGATCCGCCCGTCGAACATGACCAGGATGCGGTCGGCCAGCGCCAGGATCTCGTCGAGTTCCACCGACACCACCAGCACCGCCTTGCCCGCGGCGCGGCAGGCCAGCAGGCGCCCATGGATGGCGTCGATGCCGCCGATATCGACGCCGCGCGTCGGCTGGCCGACCAGCAGCACGGAGGGGTCGCGCTCGATCTCCCGCGCCAGGATCAGCTTCTGCTGGTTGCCGCCCGACAGCAGGCCAGCGCGCAGCGCCGGGTCAGGGGGCCGCACGTCGTGGTCCCGCATCAGGTGCGCGCCGTGCGCGGCGATCCGCCCGGGCGAGAGCAGGCCGAGCCGCCCGCAGTACGCCGGATCGCCCTGGTAGCCCAGGATGGCGGTATCCGCGGCGCTGGCCCGGCGCAGCAGGCCGCTGCGCAGCCGGTCCTCCGGCACGTGGCCCAACCCCAGGCGGCGCAGCGCTGCCGGGCCGAAGCCGCGCCCGGGGAACACGGTGCGCCCGTGCAGGCGGATTTCGCCTGCGTCCGGCGCGCGCATCCCGGCCAGCGCCTCCAGCAGCTCGCCCTGGCCGTTGCCGGCGACGCCGACGATGCCGAGCACCTCGCCGCCGCGCAGCAGGAGGTCGATGCCGCGCACCCGCTCCACCCCGGCGGCGTCGCGCACCACGAGGCCGCGCGTTTCCAGCAGGGCCGGGCCGGGCAGGGGCGGCGG
>CAXUIQ010000152.1:0-8555 GCA_964250815.1 uncultured Acetobacteraceae bacterium | reverse complement strand
GTTCCTCGGCGTCGCCGCCCATGCCGTGCTGATCTCCGCGGCGGACCTCACGTACGTGCACGTCCATGCGGCCCCGGCGGCGGGCGCTGCGCATCGCCACGGCATGGCCGGAATGGATATGCCGGGAATGGACACGCCGCCCGGCGCGAAGCTTCCCGCGGACCTCGTCCTTCATGTCACGGCGCCAAAGGCCGGCGCCTACCGGCTTTGGCTGCAATTCTCCGCCGGGGGCCAGGTCCGCACCGTGCCGTTCGCCTTGACGGCCGCATAGGCCCGCCCCTCACGCCTCGGCGCCCGCCGTCGCATGGGCCAGCCAGTCCACGACGGCGCCCGCCGCCTCCCGCTCGTCCAGGCCGCGCCCGCGCGCCGCCTCGAAGGCAGCGGTCTGCCGGTCCGCGCTGGTGCCGCCCTTGGCGATGTCCCGCGCCGCCATAGCCGTGCCCGCGCAGCCCAGGGCGTCGGCATCCTCCGCCACCGAAGCCAGCACCGCGTCGAGGCAGGCGGCGAAGGGCTGCGCGTCGCCGGTGAAGACGTCGATCAGCTCGGCGCGCACCCCGTCGCGCTGCGCCCGCCACAGGTTCTCGCCCACCAGGGCGCGCGAGGCGCCGGTCAGGCCGCGGTTCCACTCGGGCCGCCGGTCCGCGAGGCGCACGAGGCACCGGTACAGCGCGGCGACGGCCAGCGTGTGGTCCAGCAGCGTGCAACTGTCGGCCACCCGCAGCTCCAGCGTCGGGAAGCGGATGGACGGGCGCAGCGTCCACCACAGGAAGCTCGCGTCCTCGATCGACCCCGCCCGGACCATGGCGTCCACGTAGCGGGCGTAGTCCTCCGGACCGTCGAACAGGTCCGGCAGCCCGGTGCGCGGCATTTCGCCGAACACCGACATGCGGTAGGCCGCCATCCCAGTCGCCCGCCCCTGCCAGAACGGCGAGGACGCGGACAGCGCCAGCAGCAGCGGCATCGCGGGCAGCAGCCGGTTCATCAGGTCCACGCGCGCCTCGGGCCGGGGCACTTGGACGTGGACGTGCATGCCGCACACCACGCTGCGCCGCCCGGCGATCCGGGTCTTCGCCATGATCTCGTCGTAGCGCCCCTTCTGCGTCTGGCTTTGGCGCGACCAGCGGGCGATGGGGTGGGTGCCGGCCGCGAGCACCAGCACGCCATGGTCGCGCCCGATCTCCGCCAGGCCGGCGCGCAGCGCGCCCAACGCTTCGCGCGCGTGCTCGAAGCTGGTGGAAGGCTTCGTCGAGACCTCGACCTGGGATTGCAGCAACTCGCGCTCCACCGCCGGCAGGCGGGCCTCGGCGGCCGCGTGGAACGCCGAAACCCGGCGGCCCGGCGTGCCGCGGGTGGCGGCGTCCGCCAGGAAATACTCCTCCTCGATCCCGAACTGGTAGCTCGCGTCCATGGCGTCCCTCCAAGCCTGTCCGGAGAAGCAAAGCACGGCGCCGGCGCGGGCGCGACCGGCTCGGAGGGGGCCGGGTTCAGGACGCCGGCGCGGCGCGCGGCACCCGGCCCTCCAGCGGATAGGCCGGGTCGTTGTAGCCCGGCGTCGAGGGATGGCCGGGCGGCACCAGGCTGTCCACCAGCGCCTCGTCCTCCGAAGTGAAGCGGTAGTCGAGCGCCCCCAGGTAGTCCGCCCATTGCGCCTCCGTGCGGGGGCCGGCGATCACGCCGGTGACGAGCGCGTTGTTCAGCACCCAGGCCACCGCGAACTGGCCCGGCGTGACGCCGCGCGCCGCCGCATGCTCCGCCAGCACCTGCGCGATGCGCAGGCTTTCGGGGCGGAACTCGGTTTCCATGATGCGCTTGTCCTGCCGCCCGGCGCGGCTGTCGCGGTCGGGCTGGGCGTCCGGGCGGTACTTGCCCGTCAGCACGCCGCGGGCCAGCGGGCTGTAGGGGAACACGCCGAGGCCCAGGGCGGCGCAGGCCGGCAGGTGCTCCACCTCCGGCATCCGGTTCATGGCGTTGTAGTAGGGCTGGCTGACCACCGGGCGGTCGATGCCGGCCGCGTCGCACAGCCGGCAGATCTCGGCCACCCGCCAGGCGCGGAAGTTGGACACGCCGAAGTGGCGCAGCTTGCCGGCGCGGATCAGGTCCGCCATCGCGCGCACGGTCTCGGCCAGCGGCGTCGCGTGGTCCTCCTTGTGCAGGTAGAGGATGTCGATCTCGCTCACGCCGAGCCGCTTGAGGCTGTCGTCCACGGCGTCCGTCGCGTGGCGGCGCGACAGGCCGCGGTCGTTGGGGCCGGGGCCGGCCGGGTTCGCGAGCTTGGTCGCCAGCACCCAGTGCCGCCGCCGGGCGGCGATGCCGCGGCCCACGATCTCCTCCGACCGGCCCTGCTCGTACACGTTGGCGGTGTCGATGAAGTTGACGCCCGCGTCGGCGGCGGCGTCGATGATGCGGCGCGCGTCGGCTTCCTCCGTGGGGCCGCCGAACATCATGGTGCCGAGGCACAGCGGCGACACCTTCAATCCGCTCTGGCCGAGCGTCCGGTACTGCATGGCGGGTCTCCAAGCTTGAATGCGGAGAGCTTAGGGCGGCGCCTGGGCCTGCGGCTAGGCGGCGGGCCGTTTCCCGCAGACGCCTTGATAGGATCCCTGATACACGAAGGCTTGAACCAACGGTGCCGCCGACCGCGCGGCACGAAGCCGCGGGGAGCGAACGTCGGGCGCCGGGCTGCTGACCGATGCGGAGCGCATCGCCAAGAGCTTTGCCGGCGTGCGGGCACCGCGGGACGGGCGGCTGGCGCCGCGCCCCGGCACGGTCCACGCGCTCTGCGGCGGCAACGGCGCGGGCAGGAGGCGAACTTCGCGGCGCCTGCCCAGGCGCTCGCGGCGGGGATGGCCGCGCAGGCGCCTCCGCCGGCGTTCTCCGCGCAAGGGCGGACCGCCGCACGCGGACGCTCATCCGAACGTGTTGCACATCCCCGTGCCATGCTTCGCCAGCGCCTTGATCCGCGGCCCGGCCCGCCAGAAATGCGACGCTTTTGAGACGGCTTGGCGTGGGCTGGGACGGTGCGCCGCAAAAGACGCGCCGGCCCCGGCGGGTCGGTCCGGCCGGACCGCGCCAAGCCGCCGGAAAGGCGGGGCCCATGCTTTTTGCGACGCTTCTGAAATCCGTCGTGCAACGCGGCAGCATGGTGCTGATCGACGGCGCGGGACGCCGCCACCGGATCGGCGACGGCAGCGCGCCGCGCGTCCTCGTCCGGCTGACCCGGCGGCGCCTGGACTACGCCCTTGCGCTCAACCCGAAGCTGTCGATCGGGGAAGCGTACATGGACGGCTCGCTCCGCGTCGAGCAGGGATCGGTCATGGATCTTCTGATGCTGCTCGCCGGCAACCTCGACACGGTTGGCCCGGGCCATTGGCTGAACTGGGGCACCCAGGCCCGCAAGCTGCTGCCGTCGCGGAACCCGGTTTCCCGGGCACGGCGCAACGTCGCCCACCACTACGACCTGTCGCCGGCGCTCTACAACTTGTTCCTGGACCCGGACCGGCAGTATTCCTGCGCCTACTTCCTCCATCCCGGCGACACGCTGGAAGCCGCGCAGGCGCAGAAGCAGCGGCACATCGCCGCCAAGCTGCTGCTGGACCGACCGGGGCTGCGGGTGCTCGACATCGGGTCCGGCTGGGGCGGGCTGGCGCTGTTCCTGGCCCGGCACGGCGCTGCCGAGGTCACGGGCATCACGCTGAGCGTCGAGCAGCAGCGGGAGAGCACGGCCCGCGCCGAGGCGGCGGGGCTGTCGGACCGGGTGCGCTTCCACCTGCGCGACTACCGGCAGGAGCGGGGGACCTACGACCGGATCGTGTCCGTCGGCATGTTCGAGCATGTCGGGCGCAGCAGCTACGGCGCGTTCTTCGCCAAGCTGCGCGGCCTGCTGCGGGACGACGGGGTGGCGCTGCTGCATTCGGTCGGCGACAGCGCCGGGCCGGGGCCGATCAACCCGTTCATCCGCAAGTACATCTTCCCCGGCGCCGACGTGCCCTCGCTGTCCGAGGTGCTGCCGGCGGTCGAGCGCAGCGGGCTGCTGGCGACCGACATCGAGATCCTGCGGCTGCACTACGCCGAAACGCTGCGGTGCTGGCGCGAGCGCTTCGTCGCGAACCGGACGGCGGCCGTGCGCCTGTACGACGAGCGGTTCTTCCGCATGTGGGAGTTCTACCTGGCCTTGTGCGAGGCGGGGTTCAGGACCCGCAGCAGCATGGTGTTCCAGATGCAGCTTGCCCGGCGCGCCGACGCGCTGCCGCTGACCCGCGACTACATGGCGGAGGCCGAGCGGCGGTTGCCGCTGCGCGCCGCCGTGTCCGAGGCCGCGGCCGATTGAGCGGGCGCCGGCGCGTCACCGGAACAGGCGGTTGGCGCGCGTCAGGTCGTCTGCGGACAGCAGCAGCACGCGGGTCCGTCCGGCCAGGTCGCGGGCGGCGCGGGTATAGGTCTGGTTGCTGACCACGGCGGCATGGGTCGCGCCCATGAACGCCTGGCCCGCGAGGACCTCCTGCACGGCGGCGTTGCCGACCGGCCTGGAATAGAGCTTGCACTGGATGACGACGCTGACCCGCCCCTTGCGCGCCAGCACGTCCACGCCCTGGTCCGCGGTTCCCGCCGTGAGCTTCGCCCGCCACCCTTGGCGCGCCAGGACGTCGGCGCAATGCCGCTCGAAGCCGAGCGGGGTCAGGACGCTCGGCAGCCTGTCCGCCCGCTTGCGACGCAGACGCTGGAGCAGCCGTATCGCCACCGCGATGACGGCTGCAGCCAACAACGTCAGGTGGTCATCATGCATCACGGTATCGCAACGATATGCTGTTTGCCGTTTGCGCGAAAGTGTTAGCTGCAACTTTGCCTATTATTTGTTAGTGACAAGCCTCCGCCACCCTCGGCGCCCTGCATCCCGCGCCTTACAAAGCGGGTGCGGAGGGCGCATCTGCATGGGCGTCGGCAGAGTGCCTGGCGGCCAGCGGGATGGGAGGGGTCGGTTGAAGAAGGTGCGTCCTGGGGTGGGCCCGAGGTATCCGCAGGTCGTCGTGCTGGTGGGCGCGACGGGCGACTTGTCGCGGCGCAAGCTGCTGCCGGGCTTGTTCCACCTGGCGAGCGCCGGGTTCATCCCGGGGTGCCGGATCGTCGGGGTGTCGCTGGACGACCTGACGGCGGACGGGTTCCGGGAACAGGCGCGCGGGGCGCTGGACCAGTTCTCCGCGCGCCGGGTGAACGAGGCCGACTGGGCGGCGTTTGCCGAGACTCTCGACTACGTGCCGCTGTCGGCGGGGGCGGACGTGCTCCGGGCGGCGGTGGAGCGGGCGGAGGCGTCGCTGGGCGTCGAAAGCCGCCGGGTCCATTACCTGAGCGTGCCGCCCAACGCGGCCTTGTCCGCCGTGCAACTGCTGGCGCGGGGCGACCTCGTGGCCCGGTCCCGCATCATCATGGAAAAGCCGTTCGGCTGGGACCTGGCCTCTGCCGTGTCCTTGAACGCCAAGCTGCACGAGGTGTTCTCGGAGGACCAGATCTTCCGCATCGACCATTTCCTCGGCAAGGAGCCGGCGCAGAACATCCTTGCCTTCCGTTTCGCCAACGGGCTGTTCGAGCCGATCTGGAACCGCAACTTCATCGACCACGTGCAGATCGACGTGCCGGAAACGCTGGGCCTGGGCAAGCGCTCCGGCTTCTACGAGGCGACGGGGGCGTACCGCGACATGGTGGTGACCCACCTGTTCCAGATCTTGGGCTTCATGGCGATGGAGCCGCCCACCGCCCTGGAGCCGGCGCCGATCAGCGAGGAGAAGAACAAGGTGTTCCGCAGCATGGTGCCGATCCAGCCCAAGGACGTCGTGCGCGGGCAGTACACCGGCTACCGGTCGGAGGAGGGCGTCGATCCGGAGTCCGACACCGAGACCTTCATCGCGCTGAAATGCGGGATCGACAACTGGCGCTGGGCCGGGGTGCCGTTCTTCCTGCGCACCGGCAAGCGGCTGGCGGAAGGGCAGCGCATCATCTCCATCGCCTTCCGGGAGCCGCCGAAGAGCATGTTCCCCGTGGGGTCGGGCGTCGGCGCGCAGGGGCCGGACCACCTGACGTTCGACCTGGCGGATGCATCCAAGATGTCGCTCTCGTTCTACGGCAAGCGCCCCGGCCCGGGCATGCGGCTCGACAAGCTGAGCCTGCAGTTCGCCATGAACGACACAGGCCTGATCGGCGACGTGCTGGAAGCCTACGAGCGCCTGATCCTCGACGCCATGCGTGGCGACCACACGCTGTTCACGACGGCCGAAGGCATCGAGCGGCTATGGGAGGTGTCGGTCCCGCTGCTGGAAGCGCCGCCGCCGGTCCGGCTCTACGAGCCGGGGTCGTGGGGGCCGAAATCGGTGCACCAGCTTGTGGCGCCGCACGCCTGGCGGCTGCCGTTCGAGCGGGCCTGGCGGGACCGCAACGCCGCCGCCGGCTGAGCTTCGCGCCTTTTCTCTTAGCGAGCGGCAGACGCTTGCTGACACGGCCAGGTTGTGCCATCCCGGCCTGACACCAACGGTTGCGGGCATGGGTCGTGAGTCGATCCGAAGCGGCACCCGCAACAAGGGGGCGGCGTGCCAGGCGAGCAAACCTCCGGGAACGGGAGCAGTTGTTCCGGCCGCGCGGGCAGCCCGCGAACCGTTGTCGTCGTCCTCGGGATGCACCGGAGCGGGACATCGGCGTTCACGCGCGCCCTTTCGCTGGCCGGCTTCGCCCTGCCGCGCCGTTTGCTGCCTGCGACCGAGGACAACCCTGAGGGTTTCTGGGAACCGGCTTTCGTCGTCGCCCTGAACGACCGCGTGCTGGCCGCGCTGGGCCAGGATTGGACCAGCATCGGCGTGATCCCGCCCCACCGCTTCGAGGAGGACGGGGTCGCGGGCCTGCGCGCGGAGGCCGAGCACATTCTCCGGGAGGACTTCGGCGACGCCCGCCGCTTCGTCCTCAAGGACCCGCGCATGGCCCGGCTGGTCCCGTTCTGGGCGCCGGTGTTCCGCGCGGCCGGCGCCCGGCCCTGCTTCGTCCACCCGGTCCGCAGCCCGCTCGAGGTGGCGCGGTCTCTGGCGCGCCGCGACGGCCTCGGGCAAACGCGCAGCCTGCTGATGTGGATCGACCACACCCTGGCCGTGCTGCAGGCGGCGCAGGACGCGCCGGTGGCGTTCGTCGATTTCGACACGCTGCTTGCCCAGCCCTCGGCCAGCGTGGAAGGCGTGCTCCGGCGCCTGGGGCTGGACGCCCGGTTGTCCGACGAGGCGCGCCAGGCGCTCGACGCCGCGGTCAGGCCGGCCCTGCGGCACCATCGGGTGCCGGCCGCGGCCCTCGACCTTGCCGCACGCACCGCGGCGATGGCGCACGCGCTGCATGGCCTCATGGGCCGGGCCGCCATCTGCCATGGACCCGCGCCCGTCCCGCCGCCTGGGATGGCGGGCGCATGGGCCGGCATCGTCGAGTTGCAGACGAGGCCGGACCTTGCAGGGTTCGTCGCGGAGCAGGACGCGGGGCGACGCCCTGCCGGGCCGCCGCCCGGCGATGCCGTCGCGGCGGGCATCAAGGAGGCCGCCGCCCTGCTGGCGGACGCACAGGCCGTGCTGTCGCGGCTGCTGCCGGCCTCCGTCCCGCAGCCGGCGCCGGAAGCCGGGACGCCCGGCGGCGACGCCCGGGACCTGGCCTATGAAGGGCACCTGGACTGCATGATCGGCACCGTGCTCCACGGCTGGTGCTGGAAGCGGCCGTCCGGGGACCGCGTGCCGCTTCGGCTCGACCTGGACGGCTGCGACGCCGGCCGGGCCGTCGCCTCGCAATTCCGCGCCGACCTCCATGCCGGCGCGATCGGCGACGGGTGCCACGCCTTCGCCATCGACCTCAAGGGCCAAGGCGCCGACGTGCGGGGGGACGCGGTGGCGCGGGTGTCCACGGAGGACAGCGCCTTCGAACTTCCCGGGAGCGGCAGGACCTTGGCGGAGCTGCGGCAGGCGGGATAGCGGGCGGTGCTCCCGGGCGGCGGGCGCAAGCCGGGCCGCCCTTGCGCCGCCTGGCCGTACCTTGGCATGGTGGCGCCATGCTCCGCCGCCCCTTCTGGGCTGGGGTCCCTGGACCCGAGGCCGGGGCCGTGCGCTTCGCCATCGGAACTGATTGGAGTCGGTCGCATGGTCAAACTGGACGTCAACGGCCGCACGCACGAGATCGACGTGGACCCGGACACCCCGCTGCTTTGGGTGCTGCGGGAGCAGCTCGGCATGACCGGGACCAAATACGGCTGCGGCATCGCGCAGTGCGGGGCGTGCTCGGTTCACGTGGACGGCCAGGTGATGCGGTCGTGCCAGTTGCCGGTGGGCAGCGTGTCCGGCAAGGTGCTGACCATCGAGGGCCTGTCGCCCGACAGCAGCCATCCGGTGCAGGCGGCGTGGCTGGCGCACCAGGTGCCGCAGTGCGGCTACTGCCAGAGCGGGCAGATCATGGCGGCAGTGGCGCTTCTGAACCAGAAGCCTCAGCCGACCGACGACGACATCAACGAGGCCATGACCAACATCTGCCGCTGCGGCACCTACCAGCGCATC
>CAXUIQ010000151.1:4825-8559 GCA_964250815.1 uncultured Acetobacteraceae bacterium | reverse complement strand
AAGCCCAGCACCAGGGTGTCCGTCGCCGCCGCAGGGGCGGAGGAGGTCGGGGCCGGCGAGGAGGTCGAGCCGGACCCGCTGCCCGAGCTGCCCGAGCTGGCGCCGAAATACTTCGCCCACGCGGCGGCCTCAAGCGGCTTGTTGGCGCCGGGTGAGAAGTCCCAGTTGCCGTCGCCCATCTGCCGGTCCCAGATATCGACGTGGTCGATCGCAATGCCTTCCGACTGCGCCTTGGCCAGCTCCCCGGCAAGCCACTGCGGGAAGGCCGGGTCGTCGTTGGGACCGGGCGTCGAGCCGTTGCCGCCCGCGCCGCTTTCCGAGATCGCCAGCGCCTTGCCGTGCGCCTTGGCGAAGGCGATGGCGTCCTCCATGCCGAAGCCGCTGCCGGTGCCGGTGGGGTTCGACTGGTTGGCGTCCGGGTAGGACCAGTAATGCGCCCGGTTCACCGGGTCCGCCGCCCACTCCGCCGCGCTGGCGTTGTAGCTGCCGTCGTTCTTGTCCCAGTTGTAGAGGCCGTTGGGATACACCGGGCTGTAGGTGTCGAGGGACACGATATCGACGTAGGAGTCGCCCGGGTAGGCATTGACGGTTGGCTGATTGGTATAGCCCTGGCTGTTCGGGTTCCACTCGATCTTGGCCGTCGCGCCGTCGGCGCTGGCCTCGCCGCGCATCAGCGTCGAAAGGTGCTGGAACGCCTTCACCCAGTCGGCCTGCGTGGCGGCGTCGTCGCCCATGTACCAGGGCATGAAGTTGCCGTTCATCTCGTAGCCGAGCCGCAGGGTCATCGTTTTGAAGCCCGCGTTCACCCAGGAATCGACGACGCCCTTGTAGTCGCCGTCATAGCTTCCGTTGATGATGTTCTTGAAGAAGTCGTCGTTGGTCGATCCGGCGGCGTTGCCGGCCCAATGGCTGTTGTCGGACATCGGGATGCCGATGTCGGGCGTGATCGAGGTCTTCACCACCGGCGACTGGGTCCACGACCAAGCGGTCCAACTGGCGTTCCCGGCCCAGGTGCTCGGGTCCTGCGAGAAATCGACGAACGCATTCATGGTGGCCGGCTTCATGCCGCCCATCGTGGTGACGAAGCTGTTGAACTGGTTCTCGAAGTCGGCCTCCGCCGAGGCATCATTGCCGTTCGGATTGCCGAAATACCCACCCACAGCGTATTTGGAGGACATGGACCTGACGCTCACTTTTCCGTGATGACCAGGCAACTCTCCTATTTCCGGGGTTCTAATTCAATCACATTTTTGTGTGTTCTACAAATCCCAAGCAACTTGAACATTAGCCCACGAAGCATGACACAACATGCTTGGGAAAAGGTAGAAGCAATCTGCATTTAACGAGCGAATACTTTGCTAACTCTTGCTTGACCGCCTTCGCCTCCCGCTGCCCGATGCAATCGGCAGCCTCGACAACGCTGTGCGTTCGTGGGAGCCACGGCCTGCCCGGCGGTGGCGGCCCGCCCGCGCCGTGGCCGCGGACAATGGGGGGACCGGCCAGCCCGGTCCGGTCCCGAAGCGCTTATGGGAGAAGCTGCGCCGATGCCGAATGCGGCCCCTTTCATTGCCCGAAACGGCGAGGTGCTGGCCCGTTTCGCCGCCGCGGCGCAAGACGCCGATCTCGTCTCCTTCGACGTGTTCGACACGCTCCTGGTCCGCTTCTTCGGCGATCCCGCCGACCTGTTCGCAGCCTTGGCGGAGCGCGTCGCCCCGGCATCCGCGGCGGCCTTCGCGCGCGAGCGTGTCGCGGCCGAGCAACGGGCGCGCACGGGCGCCGCAGCCCGGGGCGAGCGGGAAGTGACGCTCGCCGGCATCTACCGCGAGCTGGAACAGGCCTGGGCCGCCCGCGGACCCGCCCATGCCGTGGACCTCGCGCAGGCAGCCCGGGAGGAGATGGACCTCGAACTCCGCTGCGCGCGCGCCGACCCCCAGGTGGCCGCCGCGTTCCGGGCGCTGGTCGCCGCGGGCCGGCGCGTCGTGCTGGTGTCCGACATGTATCTCCCGGCCGAATGCGTCATAGGGATGCTGGCGCGCTGCGGGATCGCCGGGTTCGAGCGGCTGTTCCTGTCCAGCGAGGACGCCGTGGCCAAGGCGGACGGCAGCGTGTGGCCCTTCCTGCGCGCGGCGATGGGCCTCGCCCCGGACGCGCGGATCGCGCACCTGGGCGACAACCCGCAAAGCGACGGCGAAACGGCGCGCGGCTTTGGCGTCACCCCCTTCCTGCTGGCCCCGCCCGGCGAGCGGCGCGTCCTGTCCCGCCTCGCGCAGCCCCGCCTCGCGCAGCGCGGCCATTGGCTTGCCGACAGCTTCGCCTCCCTGCTGCGCCAGGAGCTGGTGGCGCGGCGCGGCGAGCCGGGCCTCGACCCCTACTGGCTGGCCATCGCGTACCTCGTCGTGGCGCCGGCCGCCCTCGGCATGGCCGGCCACGTGCGGCGCGTCGCCCGGGCGCAGGGCACGGACCGCGTGTTCTTCCTGGCGCGCGACGGGCTGGTGTTCCAGACGGCATACGAGGCCGCATGGCGTCCACCCGAAGCGGCGCCGTCGCGCTATGTCTGGTGCTCCCGGCGCTGCGTGAACGTCGCCAACATCATGGCGCTGGACGAGGCATCGCTCGACTTCCTCGCATCCGGCTGGCCGGCCTCGCCCGAGGCGTACCTCCGCCGCATCGACCTCGACCCGGACGGCCCGGCGGTCCGGCCGGTGCTGGCCCGCTTCTTTCCCGAGCCGGCGCAGCCGGTGCAGACGGCGGCCGGGCGCGCGGCGCTGCGGGCGATGTTCGCGGCGCTGGCCGGGCCGATCCTGGCGCGGGCCGCGGCGGAACGGGAGGCGCTGCTCGCCCACCTCGACGGCATCGGGCTGTACAAGGGGTCCGGCATCGTCGTCGATCTCGGCTGGCACGGCAGCCTGCAGCGCTCGCTGATGCTGCTGGGGCAGGCGCGCAGCGGCGTGCTGCCACGGCTTGCGGGCGCCTACCTCGGCACCTTCGAGCGCCGGGTGCGGACGGTGGCCGGCACGCCGATGGAAGCGTCCGGCTGGCTGTTCGACGGCGGGCTGCCGCGGGACCACCTCGCGCGGATCACCCGCTCGGTGGAGATCGCCGAACTGCTGTTCTCCGCGCCCGAACCCGGCATCCGCTGCGTCCGCCGCGTTGGCGCCGGGACCGAGCCGGTCCGCATCGCGGAGCCGCAGGAGGCGGACCGGCTGCGCCTGGCGGCGGTCTTCCACGGCGCCGTGGCGCAATGCGCGGCGGCGCTGCGTCCGGCGCTGGTGGACGCGCACGTCGATGCGCTCGCGTCCCTCGCGCTGCGCGGCTTCGGCGCGCTGCTCGGCGACCCGGCGCCGGAGGACATCGCGCATTTCCGGGGCATCGCCCATGCCGAGGGCTTCGGCGCCGCCGATTACCGCCCGATCATCCCGACGCTGCCGCCGGCCCCGAAGGCCAAGGCGCTGCTCGATGCTTTGGATGCCAGCTTCTGGCGCCGGGGCTTCCTCCGGTCGCTCGCCCCCGGCGTGCGCGCGCAAACGGTCGCGCTGTCGGCCGTGCAGGCGGAGGTGCGCCGGGCACGCCGCGCCCTCGCGCGCATCCGGCCGCGCCGCGGGGGCTTCGCGTGAGCGAGGGCCTCGACCTCGGCGAAAGCGGCCCGGCGGCGCTGCAACGCCGCTCCGTGCGCGGGGGCGCCGCGCCGTTCGCCGCCCACGGCGTCCGGGTCGCCGTGGAGGTCGGGGGGCCGG
>CAXUIQ010000151.1:0-4815 GCA_964250815.1 uncultured Acetobacteraceae bacterium | reverse complement strand
GCCCGATCATCCCGACGGTGCCGCCAGCCGCCAAAGCGAAGGCCCGGCTCGACGCCCTGGATGCCAGCTTCTGGCGCCGGGGCTTCCTGCGGTCGCTCACCCCGGGCGCCCGTGCGCAAACGGTCGTGCTGTCGGTTGTGCAGGCGGAGATGCGCCGCGCGCGCCGCGCTGCCACGCGCGCCCGGCAGCAGCACAGCGGCGCATGAGCGAGCGCCTCGACAGTGGCGAGCGCGACCCGGCGGCGTTGAAACGCCGCTCCGTGCGCGGGGGCGCCGCGACGTTCGCCGCCCAGGGCGTCCGCTTCGCCTTGCAGTTCGGGGCGCAGGTCGCCCTGGCCCGCCTGCTCACCCCGGCGCAGTTCGGCGTCGTGGCCATGGTGGCGCCGCTGGTCGGCCTGGTGCAGCTCTTCGCCGAACTCGGCCTCGCCCAGGCGGTGATCCAGCGCCCGTCGCTCACCCACCGCGAACTCTCGGGGCTGTTCTGGATCAACGCGGCCGTCAGCCTGGGCCTCGCGGCGCTGCTCGCCGCCGCCTCGCCGCTGGTGGCCGCGTTCTACGGCGAGCCTAGGACGATGGCGGTGACGGCCAGCCTCGCGGTTCCGCTCCTGCTCGGGGGCCTGGCGGCGCAGCAGATGGCGCTGATGAACCGGCGCATGCAGTTCATGGCCCTCGCCGCGGTGGATGTCGGCAGCACCGCCGCCGCGGCCGCGGCCGGCATCCTGTGCGCCTGGTGCGGGCTGGGCTACTGGTCGCTGGTGGCGATGCAGGTCGCCAACAACGCCGCGAACCTGCTGGCCGCCTGGGCCGTTTCCGGCTGGCGCCCGGACAAGCCGCGCTGGGACCCGGCCGTGACGCCCCTGCTCCGGTTCGGCGGCCACGTGACCGGATACAACCTCGTCAACTACTTCTCCTTCACCCTCGACAACGTGCTGATCGGATGGGCCGGCGGGGTCGGCGCCCTCGGCCTGTACGACCGCGCGTTCCGGCTCATGCTGCCGTCAGTCATGCAGCTCACGACGCCGTTCACCCGCATCACCCTGCCCCTGCTGTCGCGGCTGCAGGCGGAGCCTGACCGCTACCGCAGCAGCTTCGCCCTGGTGCTGCGCGCGCTGCTGCTCGCGACGCTGCCGGGGCTTGCGTGGAGCATCGTGTTCGCCGACCCGATCGTCGTCGGGCTGCTCGGCGCGCGGTGGCAGGCGGCCGGGCCGATCCTTGCGGCGCTCGGAGCAGGCGCCTTGCTGCTGCCCGTCAACAACGCGATGGCCTGGCTGTTCGTCAGCCAGGGGCGGGTGCGGGAGCAGTTGGCCTGGAGCGCGGCCGGGTCCGGCATCGTGCTGGCCTCGTTCGCCGCGGGCCTGCCCTGGGGGCCGGTCGGCGTCGCCGCCGCGTCCGCGGCGTTCGCCTGGGTGGTAGGCTCCCCCCTGCTGTTCTGGGCCGCGACCCGGCGCGGTCCCGTGGGGTTGCGCGACCTCCTGAACGCCGTCCTCCCGGTGGCCTTGGCCACGCTGGCCGCTGGCGGCACCCTGGCGTCGATCCCCGGGAGCGTCTGGCCGGCCGGCGCCGCGGGGCTGGCGGCGGCGCTGGCCGTAGCCTATGCAGCGACGCTCGCCGTGCTCGCGTGCCTTCCCGCGGGGAACCGCATGCTGCGCGACCTGTGGCGGCTCCGCAGCACCTTGCGGGCCGGGCCGATCAGTCCGTAGGAGCCGTGTTGCCGAGGGCCGCAGGCATGGCGGCGCGGTCCGTGCCGGCCCAAGCCCCGGACGCGCCCGTCAGCACCAGGCTTGCAGGGCGGCCGCCAGGGTCGGCCGTCCTATCGCTGGCGAACGCAGCCGCCTGCGTCTGCTGCCGCCCGGCGAAGCGGCAGAGCATCAGGACGAGCGCCAACACGCAGGCAATGTAAAGGGCGAGCGCGTCGATCCAGCCGTCGAAGGCCAGCGCAAGGCCGGCAAGCAGGGTGCCCCCGGCGCTGACCGCCAGAAGAGCAGATGGCCCACGCTGCCACCGTGCCGATTTGCATGGCTCGGTGCGTAATCCAAGCCGACTCTCGCATTTCGTATCCATCCCGTCATCAAAATAACATCGGGGACAACAGGCTGTAAAGCCCGAAGCGGCCCACCGCAATGGTTAGCCTTTAGTTAACCCCGGTGTCGTCTTGGTGCACGAAGGCGACAGTGCCCATGAGCAGGACAGCGAAAAGAATGGGCGAGAACTGGTGATAGCCGCCGGTCAGCAGCAACAGCACCACGAGGGGGGCAAGCAGCGTCCACTGCCGTTTCGTGCGGGTGCCCCAGGTGAGAAGGCCGAGGTAAAGCGCCAGGCCGAAGATCCCATACTCCATCAGGACTTTGATCGGGGTGTTGAGGTGGTAGATGTAGGGGATCATGAGCTGTTCCGATGCGCCAGGCCCCACCCCGGTCACGGACACCCAAGGGGCGGCGTTGTACAGGTCCTGCAGGGCCAGGAAGGGCGTCACGAACCGTTCGTGGCCGCTGGTGCCGGGCAGCGTGAACTCGTACATGCGGCCCGACATCATGTCGGCGAAGTCGGGCAGCGCGACGCTGAGCGCGGTGAAGGCCAGCGCGCAGCCCGCCGCGAGCAGGATGGCGCCCAAGAGGCCGCGCCGGCCGGCGCTGATCGCCAGCACGACGATGTAGGAGCCCAGCACCATCCAGCCGGTGCCGGACATGGAGAACAACAGGCCTGCGAAGAACAGCACGAGGTAGGCGGCCCGGCGGAAATACAGCGCCTCGATCACCACCGCCAAAGCCATGAACTGGGAGAACACGGACGGCTCAACGAGGAAGAACCCGTTCGACTTGTTCAGCCCGCGGTCGATCGGGATGGTGACGTTGTATTGCTCCTCGATCAGGAACTGGTCAGGCACGACGCCGATGAAGGAGAAGAAGCTGATGCCGACGAACTGCAGCACGAACTGCGCCAGGCCCGCGACGGCGAGCGCTGCCAAGGCGAGCGACACGAGGCGGAAGAACGCCGCCTCGCCGACCGAGTGGCGGAACCGCAGCACGGCGAAGGCGGTGATGGCCAGCCAATAATACAGGGAGGTCATGCTCATCCGCGGCGCCATGGCGAGCGGCAGGTTGATCTGCGTCGCCACCGAGAACATGGCCACGGCGCAAAGGCCGCAATACAGCGCCATCCGGCGGCGCTCGATGACCAGCGTGCCGCTCGCCAGCGCCCAAAGGGCCAGGCCCAGCACCAGCGGGGTCGCCACGCTGATCTTGAGGCCGCCTGCCGGAAGCGCGAAGCGCTGCAGGACGAGGCAACTGAACAGCGTGCCCCAGGTGAAGGCGTTGACGCCGAGCCGCCCGCGCCAGATCGACGGCTGCAGCGGCTTGAACGGGATCGCGCGGCTTGGACGCGCGGCGGAATACCCGGCATTTGTGGAAAGGGCCATGGCGGCATTATGGGGTGCGCGGGTGCGCGCGTCGCGCCCGGCGTGGACGGGAATGGAAGGGATCGCCGCCAAAATCGCTCAATCGTGATCCATTACGGTCACGTTCGGGCCTCCTGGGTCAAAAAAACGATATGCAGGCGGACATGCATATTTTATTCCGGGTATTGTCGTAAAAGAGCCGGCATCTGCTGGCGAGAGGTCAACTTGGCGATGAGCGGGCCTGCCGCTGGGGTGCCACAGCGACCGGCCCATGGGCATTTCAACCAGAACATCCATGGTGCGCGCGGGCTGTTCGCCTTTGCGGTGTTTTGCTTCCATGTCGTGAACTCGGGGCTGAGCACGTTCGCCCCGCTCTCGACGCCGGTCGGCTTTTTTCTCACCTCCACCTCGGAATACGGGGTGGAACTGTTCTTCTGCATCAGCGGCTACGTGATCGCCGGCACGCTGCGGCGCGCCCGCAACCCGACGGTGTTCATCGAGGACCGCGCCATCCGCGTCTTTCCGGTGCTTTGGGCCTCCATCCTCGTCATCACGGCCGTCGGCATGGCCACGCGGAGCCATGGCTTCCAGGACGCGACATGGCGCCAGTTGCTGGTGGAGGTGCCGGTCAACCTGCTGGCGCTGCCGGGCATCCTGCCGATCGACAACATCCACCCGGCAGCCTGGTCGCTGAGCTACGAGATGGCGTTCTACCTGTTCTGCGCCGCCTGCTGGGGACTGCGCAGGCGCTTCGGTCCCAAAGCCTCCTGGCCCGTCGCGCCCGTCGCGGCCGTGCTGATCGCCTTCTATCCTCGCGGGGCGTTCCTGCTTGCGGGAATGCTGGTGGCCGAAGGGTGGCCGCGCACGGAGACGCTCCTGCGCCTGACCCGGCACCCGCTTCCGCTCCTTGTGCTGTTCCTGCTGTGCTGGCGCGGCATCCGGAGCCTCAGCAACCCCGACCGCATCATCGCCACGACGATGATCGAGTGGGCGGGCGACTGGCGGCTGCCGCTCGGGCTGCTGAGCTTCGTGCTGGTGGCGTTGGCCTTCCGGGGCATGGTGGCCGGACAGGGCATGCTCGGCGCCTTTTTGCGCTCCCGCCCGCTGCGCTACCTTGGGACCGTCAGCTACAGCTTCTACCTTTGGCATCCCGTCGTGATGTCGGGCATCAAGACGGCCCTTCTGCATGCCCAGATCTTGCAGGCCTCGGGTCAATGGGCGCAAGCCCTGTTCTTCGCCGTGGCCCTTCCCCCGTCGCTCGCGGTGGCCCATGTCAGCGAGCGGGTGCTGGAGCGGCGCTTCGCCGCCTGGATGCGCCGCCGCCTGCACCACACGGCGCCCATGCAGCCGCCCGCCGCCGGCCCGACGCCGCAGCACCGCATGGAGAGCGCATGACCGACCGACCTCGCCTCACCCGCCGCG
>CAXUIQ010000150.1:4026-8605 GCA_964250815.1 uncultured Acetobacteraceae bacterium | reverse complement strand
TCAACTGCAGGGCGGAGGAGCGGGATCAAGATGGCCTGGCGCTGCACGCGCTGGCCGCAGGTGCCGGGCTGGCTGACGGTGGCGCAGGCCGCGGCACGGCTGCCCGTCCCTGAGAAGTGGCTGCGCAAGAAGCTGCACGCTGGCGTGGTTCGGGCCAGGCTGGAGCCAAGCGGGCGCTACCTGATCCCCGACCGGCCGGAGGCACTGGAAGCTTTGCGGCTCCTGCGGGCCGGCACCGTTTCACAAGCAGACCTAACGCCAGGTATGCGTCAGCAGGAGGGGCACCGTTATGCACGATCGAGCGAGGCCGCGGACAGGGCAGAAGCCCCGGAAGCCACATTGGACTAGGTTCACGGCCAGCACCGGGTCAAGGTGGTCAAGAAGGCATCCGATGTCAGCAAGCGCCCAACCCACAGGCATCGGCGGCTGCCGAGCGGCTGAACGTCGGGCCTTCTGCACATCAACGGCCAGACGGTGGACGACCGAGTGAGGAACCCGTTCGGCGGCGTTGGCGCGTCAGGCAATGGCACCAGCGTCGGCGGTCGGGCGGACTGGGGAAATTCACCGAGTGGCGATGATGACGGTCAAGGGGACACCGTCTTGTTGCCCGCTTTGATAATCGGCTGAGCACGGTGACAAGCCGCCAACCCAGCCGGGTGCCCACCGTAGCCCGCTAAAGCCCGCAAGCCCGGTCCTTCAGGTCCGGGTAGGGGCGTTCGAGGCGCGTCTGCGCCGGCGTCAGGTGGGCGTGCGCTGCTGCTCGACGTATTGGCGCACAACGCTCAACGGAGCGCCCCCGCACGACGCGGCGAAGCAGGACGGCGACCACAACGCTCCCTTCCAACAGCGCCGGGCGATGTCCGGGCGGCGCTGGCGCAGCAGGCGGGACGCCCCCCCTTTCCGGGCTGTTCACCAAGAACGAGACCGCGACTTTCGGCGGGTATCCGGTGGCGCAGGACAACGCCATGGCCACCTGGCGCGCATACTCCAACCAGTATTGACCGGCGGAATACCTGGTTGACCGCAACGGGCGCGTGGTGCTGAAGCACTTCGGCGAGGGCCGCTACGACGAGACCGAGAACGCCATCCGGTCGCTGCTGGCGGCGGGTGCGCCCGTGCCGCGCGACGACGGCGTGGACCGGTCGAGGATCGGGTCGCCCGAGATGTGTTTCGGGGTGTCCCGGGTGGAGGTGCTTGCCAGCCCGGAGCAGCCGCGCGAGGGCGAGGCGACGTACTCCTCTCCCAGTCCGCTGCCCTTGAACCACTTTGCCCTGGTCGGCGCCTGGAGGCTCGCCCTGGAAACCCGACGCTTGCGCGCGACGGCAGCGCGGCGAACCTCGCCTTCCAATCCGGCAAGGTGTTCATGGCGGCGGGCAGCGAGCGCCCCGTGACCGTGGGCGTCGTCGTGGACGGGCGGCCGCAACTCCCCGTGACGGTGCAGGAAAGCCGGCTCTACACGCTGTTCGGCAGCGGGGACTACGGCACGCATGTCATGACCTTGTCCATTCCCAAGGCGGGTCCCAGGGCGGGGTTCGAGGCGTTCACCTTCACTTTCGGATAGGCGTCCGCAAACCGCGAAGCCCGGGGCAAGCCATGCACATCGGCCGCCCTTCCGCTTAGGGTGCTGGCCGTCCCGTCCTGAGCACCGGCACGCAAGCGTGCTGCACGCCCTGCGACGTCCGCACGGCGCCCACGGCCGTCTCGATCCCGTACATCAGCCGGAGGGACTGGGCCGTGATCAGCGCGTCCGGCGTGCCCGGCCCGATCAGGGTTCCGTCCCGCGGCAACAGCGCCACGTGGTCCGCCACCAGGAAGGCGTGGTCCGGGTGATGCGTCGTCAGCAGCACCGCCAGCCCGTTCTGCGCCAGCCCGCGCACCTGCTCCAACACCAACGCCTGGTTGCCAAAGTCCAGGCTCGCCGTCGGTTCGTCCATCACGACGCAGGCAGCCTCTTGCACCAGCGCACGGGCGACCAGCACGAGCTGTCGCTCGCCGCCCGACAGCGTCGTCACCGGCCGGTCCGCAAGGTGGCTGACGCCCAGCCGCGCCAGCGCCGCTTCCGCCAGCTCCCGGTCATGGCGCCCCGGGGCGGCGAGCAGGGAAAGGCGCGCCGCCCGGCCCATCGCCACGACCTCCCGCACCTTGTAGGCGAAGCCGCCGCTGCTGGCCTGCGGCACGTAGGCCAGCCGCCGTGCGACCACGGCGCGCGGCAGGCGGGCGAGGTCGCGCCCGTCCAGCAGCACTTGGCCGGCGAGCGGCGGCAGCAGGCCGAGCAGCGTGCGCAGCAACGTCGTCTTGCCGCCGCCATTCGGACCCAGCAGCACCGTCACCGTGCCGGGCCGCAGTGCGAGGCGGATGCCGCGGGACACCGTGCGGGCGCCGTGGCCGATCGCCAGGTCCTCGGCGGCCAGCAGCGGGGTCATTCCTGCCGCCCGCGCCGGGCGACCAGCACCAGGAACACGGGCGTGCCGACCGCGGCGGTCAGGATGCCGAGCGGGATCTCGGTCCGCGCCACGTTGCGCGCCAGCGTGTCCACCGCCAGCAGGAACGCCGCGCCAAGCAGCATCGACAGCGGCACCAGCCGGCGCAGGTCCGGCCCCCCGAGCAGCCGCGCCGCATGCGGCACCACCAGCCCGACCCAGCCCACCGCGCCGGCCATCGCCGTCACGGCGGCGGTCGCAAGCGTCGCCCCAAGGATCGCCGCCCCGCGCAGCAGGCCTGTCGGCGCGCCAAGCGCCCGCGCCTCGTCCTCGCCGAGGGTCAGCAGGTTCAGGCGCCAGCGCAGCAGGAACAGCAGCAGCAACCCGGCCCCTGCCGGCAGCGCCGCCGCGCCGAGGTCGCCGCGCGTCACCGCCGAAAGCGAGCCAAGCAGCCAGAAGGTGATCGCGGGGAGCTGGTTGTAAGGATCGGCCAGCACCTTCAGCAGCGAAATCGCAGCGCCGAGCAACGCGCCGAGCGCGATCCCTGCCAGCACCAGCAGCAGCACCGGGTCGCCTCCCGCAGTCCCACGCCGAACCGCGCCCACCAGCAACGCCACCGCCGCCACGGCGCCCAGCCCGCCGAGGAACGCCGCCGCCTGCACACCCACGACCGGCAGGCCGAAGAAGATGCCGAGCACCGCCCCGAGCGAGGCGCCGACCGAGACGCCGAGCAGGTCCGGGCTTGCGAGCGGGTTGCGGAACATGCCCTGGAACGCCGCCCCGGCGCCCGCCAGGGCGGCGCCCACCAGGGTCGCCGCCAGCACGCGCGGCAGCCGCACGTTCCACAGCACGGCCGCCATGGCAGGGTCCATGGCGCCGGAGCCGGACAGCACGGAGAGCGGGACGGGATACCGGCCCAGCGCCAGCGCCGCCAACACGGCGCCCAGGAGCGCCGCGGCCGCGACGCCCCAGGACCATCCCCCGTGCCGCATCCGCCTAGCGGCGAGACATGGCGTCGCGCAGCAACGGCGCGAGCTGCGCCGGGTCGGGCCGGCGGCCGAACAGCAGGCCATAAAGGTCGGTGAGGCGTGCGTCCAGCGCACCCGCCGGCTGCCCTCCGAACAGCACCGGCAGCCAGACAAGGCCGAGCAGGCGGTTCACGGAGGGAGGCGCGTCGATCCAGCCGTACGGCACGCCGGGCGCCAGCACGATCCGGCCGGCGCGCACCGCGCGCAGGGTGCCCCAGACTGGATCGGCCGGCGCCGCGGCGAAGAAGCGGGCGTCGGCCGCGACCACCCAGTCGGGGTCCCAGGCGAGCACCTGCTCCGCGGACACCTGCGCCAGCCCGCCCGCGCCCAGGCTGCGGGCGGCGACGTTCTCGGCCCCAGCGAACTCCAGGATTTCGGTGTTGATCGAGCCGGCGAGGCCGGTCTCCAAGCCGCGCGGGCCGCGGGCGTAGTACACGCTCGGCCGGCCCCTGGACTGTAGCATGTCCGCGGCGGCTTGCGCTTCGGCAAGGATCGTGCGGGCGGCATCGGCGCGGACCGCGGCCGCCTCCCGGCGATCAAGGATCTCGCCCAGCAGGGCATACGTCTCGGGGATGCGGGGCAGCGCGCCGTCGAGCAGCAGGTCGGGCAGGCCGGTCTGCGCCTGCACCCGGTCGGCCAACGAGACATAGGTCGCGCCGACCGATCCGTAGTCCAGGACGAGGTCGGGCCGCTGCGCCAGCACGGCCTCGACGTTCGCGGTGTTGTCGCGCCCGGTGAGGCGTCCGACCTCCGGCAGCGCGGCAGCCTCGGGCGGCAGGAACGCCAGCTCGGCCGGGCTGGGCCGCCGCACCCAGCCGGCCGTCAGGTCGGGCGCCAGGCTCCAGAGCAGGATGGAGGCCGGAGGACCGGCCGGCAGGACGCGCCCCACCCGGCCGGGGAGAGGCACGCTGCGGCCCGCGCCGTCGCGCACCGTGCGGCCAGCCGTCTGCGCCCTGGCCTGGCCGGACAGCATGGCCGCGGAGGTGGCGAAGGCGGAGCGGAGGAGGGTGCGGCGGGACGGCTTGTTCATCATCGGCATGGCGGCGCTCTCGGTCATGGCGGCCATCCTACGGGCTAACCCATCGCCGGTGGAATGCCTCGGGTTCAAGCGGCAACCGTCGCCGACGGCGG
>CAXUIQ010000150.1:626-3926 GCA_964250815.1 uncultured Acetobacteraceae bacterium | reverse complement strand
CGCTAGCGTTTTGGCCGCGGCTCCGCGTCCGGCATCCTTGGCAGACGTCGAAGAGAGCCCGCCACACCGAGGGAAGTCAGCTATGGAAGCTCTGAAACTCTTGATCAACGGCAACCTGGTCGATGGCGACCAGACCATGCCGGTGCTCAACCCGGCGAGCGAGGAAGTCCTCGCCGAATGCCCGCGCGGGTCCGTGGCCCAACTCAACGAGGCCGTTGCGGCCGCCAAGGCCGCGTTTCCCGCCTGGGCCGCGACCGACATCGGGGAGCGGCGCAAGATCATCGGGCAGATCGCCGACGTGATCGACGCCAACGCGAGCGAGTTGGCGCGCATGCTGACCCAGGAGCAGGGCAAGCCGCTGGCGGAGGCGACCGCGGAAGTCGGGGGCATGTCGGCGTTCTTCCGCTATTTCGCCACGCTGGACCTGTCGATGAAGGTCGTCGAGGACAGCAGCGAGCGCCGGGTCGAACTGCATCGCAAGCCGCTGGGCGTCGTGGGCGCGATCATTCCCTGGAACTATCCGCTGCTCCTGCTGGCGTTCAAGCTGCCGCCGGCGCTGCTCGCGGGGAACACCATGGTCGTCAAGCCGGCGCCGACCACGCCGTTGTCGTCGCTGCACTTCGCGGCGCTGATCAAGGACCTCCTGCCGCCCGGCGTGGTGAACTTCGTCACCGATGCCAACGATCTCGGCGACGCCCTGACGGCGCATCCCGACGTGGCCAAGATTTCCTTCACGGGATCGACGGCAACCGGGCGCAAGGTGATGGCAAGCGCATCCAACACCCTCAAGCGGGTCACTCTGGAGCTTGGCGGGAACGACGCGGGCATCGTCCTCGACGATGTGGACCCGGCGGCGGTCGCCCCGGCCATCTTCGAGGGCGCGTTCCAGAACAGCGGGCAGGTCTGCCTTGCGATCAAGCGGCTCTACGTCCATGAAAGCGTCTATGACCGCATGTGCGACGAGCTGGCGAAGCTCGCCGACGACGCCGTGGTCGATGACGGCCTGAAGCAGGGGACCAGGCTGGGTCCGTTGCAGAACAAGATGCAGTACGAGAAGGTCAAGGCGTTCCTGGAGGACGCGCGGGCGAGCGGCAAGGTCGTCGCCGGCGGCGAGGTGCCGGACCGGGCCGGCTACTTCATCCGCCCGACCATTGTCCGCGACATCGCCGAGGGGTCCCGCATCGTGGACGAGGAGCAGTTCGGTCCCGTGCTGCCGCTGATCAAGTTCACCGACGACGGCGACGCGCTGCGCCGGGCGAACGCCACGACCTACGGGCTTGGCGGCTCGGTCTGGTCGTCGGACAAGGAGCGGGCCCACGACCTGGCGGTGCAGATGGAGGCCGGAACCGTTTGGGTGAACCAGCACCTGCAGCTCATGCCGAACGTGCCGTTCGGAGGCGCCAAATCTTCCGGCGTCGGGCGCGAGCTTGGCGAAGAGGGCCTGGCCGAATTCACCCAGCTCCAGGTGATCAACGTCGCAGCCTAAGCATGAGACCCGGCCCGCCGGCTTCGTGCTGGCAGGCCGGGTGTTGGTCGTCGCGGCGGACGGGCCGGGCGGCGGTGCCGAGGCGCTGCCTGAGCAAGGGCTGCTGAGGCGTTGGTGGAGACCGCCGTGGTGTTCACCAAACACGCCCGCGACCCGCGCGCGGCCGAGCGGGTCGCCACGACGCGCTGGCCGCCGGGAACGGCACGCTCTCCCGTGCCGCCCAGCGTGCCGCAGGCCAGCGTCCAAGCACATCGGCGCCAGGGCGCCGGGAGCAGCGTATCGCCAGCCATGGGCAGGCCTACAACTGAAAGGTGAGGGATGGACGGCGGTGGCGGTCGCCGACCACCTTGGCATCAGCCGCGCGAGCGTGTTCCGCAAACTGCGCCTTCGCAAGCGCCCGGTCGCGGGGCGGGCCGCGCACGACGCCCTGCTGGTCACGGTGGCCGGCCGCCCCTTCACGCGGGCGGCCCATGCGCTCATCAAGCTCGCCCGGGCACGGGAATGGGACGTGGGAACCGGCCCGGCCCATTGACCGCCCGGGCGCTCACCAGCGCGTCAGCCGGGGCAACGCCAGGCGCGCGAACGCCGTGACGACGCCGCAGCCCACGGCATACCAGACGGCGATGTAGAGCGGGTCGTCGTGGGGGCAGTTGAAAACGAACACGAACGCCCCCCAGGCCGCCGCGGCGACGCCGGACGCGAGCGCCGCGCCGCCGCCGTCGGTCGGTGCCCCATGCCGCATCATCAGGCCAAGGCCGAGCATCGCCGGCACGGACAACGCCACGATGTCGGACGCGCACTGCATCCCGTTGCGCCAGTCCAGGCGCGCGGCCAGGGCGGGCCACCCGCTGCGGGACGCATCGACGGCCCAGCCGGCGGCGAAGCAGAGGACGACGACCGCGGCCAGCCAGCGCAGCCCCCGGCGAGGCGACCTGACGGGATCGAAGGACAGCACCGCGACCGCCGCGCCGACCAGGCCGATCAGGCCGAGGCTGCCAAGCTTCCACCACCACGACGGCTGCGCCATCGCCGCGGGCATGTCGGGCCGCATCGCGCCCATGCCCAGGAACACTGCCAGCTCGGCCAGGAACAGCAGGCCGAGGATCGCCGCGTCCCGTCCCGCAGTCCGCCGCCGCACGGGCTTGAGGTCGCGGACAAGGCGGTCGATCAAGGGGTCACTCGTCATCGCGCTGCCTTTGGACCATGGACGCCAGCCGGCCCAGCCCTCGGTGGATGTTCACCTTCACGAGCGAGGCGGACTGGCCGGTGCGGGTTGCCGCTTCCTCGATGCTGTGGCCTTGCAGCTTGACCAGGCGGATCACCTCGGACTGCGCCGGCTTGAGTTCCCGCAGCAGGCCCTCCAGGGTCCACGCGCTGGTGACGGCGTCGCCGTGGTCGGCCACGGGAATGTACTCGTCGAGCGCTTCCGTCGGCGCCGACCGCATCGCGCGCAGCCGGTCGATCCATTTGTGCCGGGCGATCGCCATGAGCCAATGCTCGAAGGGGCGGGCAGGATCGTAGGTATGCCGCTTCTGGTGGACGGCCAGAAGGGTGTCCTGCACGGCATCATCCACGGCGCCCGGCGGCAGCCTGCGGCCGTAGTACCGGCGAAGCCGCGCCCCTGCCTCCGTGAGCAGCCGATGGTAGGCGGCTGCGTCGCCCGACTGGGCGGCGGCCATCAGCGCGCTCCAGTCACTGACGACCATGCCGGCCCCGTGCAGTTTCAGGCGTTCGGCCGAGGCGCGCAGCGTGGCACGCGCCGCCGCCGTGCCGGCCCAGCCACTCCTGCAGCAGCAGCACGGGCGGCGGCTGGT
>CAXUIQ010000150.1:0-616 GCA_964250815.1 uncultured Acetobacteraceae bacterium | reverse complement strand
CCCCCGCCCGCCCGTGTGTTGTTCCCGGGGGGGGGCGGGGCCCCCCCCCCCCCCCCCCCCCACGGCCATGCCGCTCCAGCTTGCGATTCCCGACCCCATGGCCGGCCATTCTTCGGAACCCGGCCGATGGTTACAGCGGCCGGGCAGAAGGAGCAGGGTCGGCGGCATGGCGGCAAGCGGGCGCGGCTCCGGGATGGCCGGCGGCGGCGCCCGTCCGACCGTCCGCAGCCTTCATGGCGTCCGAAGCAAGCGCCGCCCCAACGGCCCGGCGGCGCTTGGCCATGTCATGACGCCCCGAACGGCCAACGCGAACTCGCGCCCTCGGCCCGCGCCGCGACCAGCAGCTTGGCCATCACTTGGTTGGGGCCTGGCCGCGACGCCGTTTGCTCGATCTCGGGCCAATCGAACTGCACCGTGTCGGAGGCCGGGTCCCACCGCGCTGCCGGCTTCAGCGGCGCCGCCGCGTTCCCGGCCGGAGATGGCGCGGGCGCTGGCTCGGCCGCGGCGGTCTCGGCGGCGACGTGTTTGGTTGGCGCCCCGCCCGCATCCGCCGGCTCGGTTATCCGCGGTTCGGGCATCGGGGCGGCGTCCGGCTCTGCCGCAGCATCGGCATCCG
>CAXUIQ010000149.1:319-8622 GCA_964250815.1 uncultured Acetobacteraceae bacterium | reverse complement strand
GGGTCGTAGGCCGGGATGCTGAACAGGTTGAAGATGCTGTCGCCCCGCGTCCAGGCCAGGAACATGCCCGCCAGCACCATGGCGGCGAGCAGGGCATAAAGGCCCCAGTGCGTCCCCTTGGCGACCAGGTTGAGCACGCCCTTGTCGGCGAGCGGCAGGCGGCGCCCGCGGGTCGCGCGCCACAGCACCCTCGCGGCGAGCAGGGCGGCCAGCAGCACGCCCACGGTGATGTGGACCGAGCGCGCATCAACCCGCAGCGGGCCGCGCGGAAACCAGTCGATCGTCTGGGCGCCAAGCCACTGGGTGACGACCAGCACGGCCGTCGCCCAATGGAAGAACATGGTCGTCGCGTCGTATCGCCGTGCGTCGGTGCTGACAGGCTGCATGGGTCGTCCTTGTGCGCTGAGGATGGCGGCGGCGGGCGCCAGCGCGCAGCCTCCCGCCGCGGTTGATGCAAGGGTTAGCTGCGCGGGCGCCGGCGTCGGGTGAGATCGGCGTCCATATAGCAGCCCGTGCCGACCCTGAAACCGAATTCAGTGGCATGGCCCGCCGCTCGCTTCTGGAGCACACGATGCGCCAGGCTGGCAGGACGGCGGCGCGCGCCATGCTGTTCGAGGATGTCTGGTGCCGCTTCATGCCGCGCCCGGACCTGGTGGACGCGCACGTGGGACGCTTCCGGCGCAAGCCTGGCGGTTCCCATGCGGCCGGGTTGCAGTCCAAAGTCCGCGGCATCGGCTTCGTCGCCCTATCGGGGGTGAGGCAGCCTCGATCCTTTCGGAGGAACAGCGTTGAGCGACATCGCAGAACGCAGCATAGGCAAGGTGCCCGCCGTGACCCTCGGCTTCTGGATCATCAAGGTCTTCGCGACCACGCTGGGCGAAACCGGCGGGGACGCGGTGACGATGACGCTCGGTTGGGGATACCTGCTCGGCACCGCCCTGTTCGCCGCCGTGTTCGTCGCCGCCGTCGCGGTGCAGATCAGGGCGAGGCGGTTCCACCCGTTCCTGTACTGGGCGGTGATCGTCGCGACCACCACGGCCGGCACGACGCTGGCCGACTTCTTCGACCGCTCGCTGGGCGTCGGCTACGCCGGCGGGTCGTCGATGCTGTTCGCCCTGCTCATGGCGACGCTCTGGCTGTGGCACCGCTCGCTCGGGTCGGTCTCGGTGGACAGCGTCACGTCGCCCAAAGCCGAGGCGTTCTACTGGACGACCATCATGTTCTCGCAAACGCTGGGCACGGCGCTGGGGGACTGGATCGCCGACGACACCGGGCTGGGGTATGAGGGCGGCGCGCTGGTGTTCGCGCTTGCGCTCGCAGCGGTTGCCGCGGCCTACTTTTACACGAGTACGTCGCGCACCCTGCTGTTCTGGGCCGCGTTCATCCTCACGCGCCCGCTCGGGGCCACGGTGGGCGACTTCCTGGACAAGCCCGTTGCCGACGGCGGCCTGGCTTTGGGCCGTTTCTCCGCTTCCGCGGCGCTCACCGTCCTCATCGTCGCCTGCATCCTGTTCTTACCGCAGCGGGCAGGCGGCCATCCGGGTCAGCAGGAACGGCGTCCGTAAGGAGGCGTGTCGGACAAGCAGCGACCGTCAGGCCGGGCGGGCAGCCAAGAACCCGCCGATTGCCGCCACGAACGCCGCCGTGTCCTGCAACTGCGGCACGTGCGCCAGGCCGGGCAACCCGGTGAACGACGCATGGGGCAGCAGGTCCGCCAACTGCCGGGCCATCGCTGGGGGCGTGGCCTCGTCAAGCTCGCCCGCCAGGACGAGCACGGGGGTGCGCAGCCCGCGCACGGCGTCGCGCAGGTCCAGCGACGCCAGGGCGTTGCAGGCCGCGGCGAACATCTTGGGGTCGGTGGCCAGGAACCGCTCCCGGCGCTCCGCGAGCAGGGCCGGGTTGGCTTGCTGGAACGCCGGGGAGAACAGGCGGCGCATGGCCGTGTCGGCGATGGCGGCCAGGCCCTTGCCGGATGCCGCTGCTGCCATGCCCCGGAAGGCGGCGCGGCCCGGCTCGTCGAACACGGCGCCGGTGCCGGCCAGCAGGAGGCGGCTGACCAGGGCGGGATGCCGCAGCGCCAGCGTCAAGGCCACGAAGCTGCCGTAGCCGTTGCCGATGAGGGCGACGGGGCTGCCGGCCTCTTTGATGGCCAGGGCCAGCCGGTCCGCCACCGGCTCCAACCCGGTATCCACGGGTGCCGAACCGCCAAACCCCGGCAAGTCGGGAACCGTCACGCGATGGCTGCGTGACAGGGACGCCGCCAGAGGCGTGCAGCTTCCGGCGTCGGCGAGCAGGGAGTGGAACACCCAGACCGGCGGGCCATCCCCGGTGACGGACGCCGCAACCGTGCCGCCGGCATAATGGTGGATCATGCGCCCTTGCCCCCGTTTTGCGACCACGCCCTACCATGCAGCCGGGCGACGAGCCAGGACGCGCCAAGGCGTCAGGTTTTGGCTTGAACTTCGGCTCACGGGCAAGCAGCCTTCTCCCATTCGCGAGGAGTTTCCAGGCTCCGCCATGAACGCCATTTCCCAAGTCTGCGATGTCATCCAAGCGGACCCGCTTCGCTGGCACCTCCTCGGCGTGGTGCGTGCCCTATGCCTGCCGGACTGCTGGATCGGGGCGGGCTTCGTCAGGAATGCTGTCTGGGACCATCTGCACCAATGCCCCCACGCGCCGCTGGGCGGTGATGTGGATGTCATCTGGCATGACCCCGGGCAGACCGACCCCGCAGAGGATCGAAAGCATGAAGCTGCGCTTCGGGCGGCAGAGCCATCCGTGCTCTGGTCGGTGAAGAACCAAGCGCGGATGCACACGCGCAATGGCGACGCTCCCTACGCCTCGGCCACTGAGGCGATGCGGTGCTGGCCCGAGACCGCGACGGCCGTCGCCGTGAGGCGGAACGACGAGGAAGGGTGCGAGATCGCGGCACCTTTCGGGTTGGACGACCTCCTGAGCCTGACCTTGCGGCCGACGCCACGTTTTGCCCAGGAGAAGCGCCACATCTACCTGGAACGCCTGCGGACCAAGCAGTGGACTGCGGCATGGCCCATGCTGCAGGTAGTGGGGGCGTAGGTCCATTCCTCGCTGGCCGTCAGACTTGAAATCGAGGCACACCCCAGCGCCCCGGGCGTTGCAGCCCGGCGGCGGAGCGGCCATCCTGGACTGCCACGGAGCGCGCAGGCGGCAAAGCGGCCCGGGATGGAGGGAAGCAGCGATGGCCGCAGGGGCAAGCGTGAACGCCGGGGCGCGGCTGGACCGGCTGCCGGTCTCGGCCTTCCACCGGCGCATCCTGCGGCTGATCGGCCTCGGCATGTTCTTCGACGGCTTCGACATCTACCTGGGCGCCGCGGTGCTGGGGGCCACGCTGCGGTCGGGGTTCTCGACGTTGGGCGAGAACGCGGCCTTCGTGTCCAGCACGTTCCTCGGCATGATGCTCGGCTCGCTGCTGACCGGGTTCCTGGGGGACCGCTTCGGGCGGCGCTTCACCTATCAGGCCAACCTGGCGGTGTTCGGGCTGGCGTCGCTGGCCGCGGCGTTCGCGCCCAACATGGCGGCGCTGATCGCGCTGCGCTTCGTCATGGGCCTGGGGCTGGGGGCGGAGAACGTGGTGGGCTATTCCACCATGACCGAGTTCGTGCCGCCGGCGCAGCGGGGGCGCTGGCTGGGGCTGGTCGCGGTGTTCGTCGTCACCGGGCTGCCGGTGTCCGCGCTGGCGGCCTGGGCGCTGGTGCCGGCGTTCGGCTGGCGGGCCATGTTCATCCTGGGTGGTGCCGGGGCGCTCCTGGTGTGGCAAGCGCGCAAGAGCCTGCCGGAAAGCCCGCGCTGGCTCGAAAGCGTCGGCCGGACGCAGGAAGCCGAGGCGCTGATGGCCGCCATCGAGCGGGAAGCCTCCGGCGGCGCCCCGCTTCCGCCGCCTGCGCACCCATCCGGCCCAGCGCCGTCGCGGGCGCTCTCCACCCTGTTCGCCCCGCCGCTGCTGGGGCGCATGGTGCTGGGATGCGTGAGCCTGGTCGTCATCAATACGTTGATCTACGGCTTCATCACCTGGCTGCCGACCTTCTTCGCCAAGCAAGGGCTGTCGGTGGCGACCTCGTTCGGCTACTCGCTCGTCATGGCGCTGGGCGCGCCCGTGGGGGCGCTGATCGGGGCGCTGCTGGTGGACCGCGCGGGGCGGCGGCGGATGATCGTTTGGGCGGCGGCAGTGTCGATGGTGTTCGGGTGCATCTACCCCTTCGTGCATGACCCAGTGTGGCTGCCGGTCGCCGGGCTGGCGCTGACGGTGCCGATCTACGTGCTGGTGGCCGTGCTGTTCGGCGTCTATATCCCCGAATTGTTCCCAACCGAGGTGCGGCTGCGCGCGTCGGGCATCTGCAACACCTTCGGGCGCGGCGCCACGGTGCTGACGCCGTTCCTGGTCGTGCCGCTGTTCACGGCCTACGGCGTGGGCGGCGTCCTGGCGCTGATGGTGGGGCTGCTGGCGGTGCTGATCGCCACGGTGCTGGTCTTCGGCGTGGAAGCGAGCGGGCGGCGGCTGGAGGAGGTCGCGGCCGACCCTGGCGGCGCGGAGGCGCCGGCGCCCGTGCCGGGGTGGACGGGGTAGCGGCCGGACCCACATCCCCCATTCCCGTTCTGGAGGGCAGATCGTGAGCTATCCCTATCTCGGCCGGCGCGAGGATGCGCGGCTGCTGACCGGCGCCGGGCGCTATACGGCGGACTGGACCCTGCCGGGCCAGTTGCACGCGGCGTTCCTGCGGTCGGACCACGCCCATGCGCGCATCCTGTCGGTGGACGCGGCGGCGGCGCGGGGAGCGCCGGGCGTCGTCACGGTGCTGACAGGTGCGGACGCCGCGGCGGCAGGGTATGGCCGCGGCAAGGCGGCGCTGCCCTACAAGGGACGCGGCGGCATGGCGCTGCTGACGCCGCAGGCCCCGGTCCTGGCGCTGGATTGCGCCCGCTACGTCGGCGACCCCGTGGCGCTGGTGGTGGCCGAGACCCTGGCGCAAGCGCGGGACGCGGCGGAGCTGGTGGCGGTCGAGTACGAGGCGCTGCCGGCCGTGTCCGACATGGACGCGGCGCTGGCCGAGGGTGCGCCGCAGGTCCACCCGGACGTGCCCGGCAACCTGTGCTTCGATTACGAGTACGGCGACGCCGCGGCCGTCGAGGCCGCCTTCGCTGCCGCGGCGCACGTCGTCCAATTGGACCTGGCCAGCGACCGCGTCGTGGGCAACCCCATGGAGCCGAAAGCGGCGCTGGCGCGGTGGGACGGCGACGTGCTGGACTTGTGGACGGCGACGCAGGGCATGGTGGCGCTGCGGGACTCGCTCTGCGGCCTGACCGGGCTGCCGCCGGAGCGGGTGCGCGTGCGGGCGCAGGACGTGGGCGGCGGCTTCGGCATACGCGGCGCGGCGTATCCCGAATATGCGGCGCTGGCGCTGGCGGCGGAGCGGACGGGCCGCCCGGTGAAGTGGACTGCGAGCCGGTCAGAGACCTTCCTCAGCGACTATCACGGACGCGGCTTGCGCATGCACGGCGAGCTGGCGCTGGACGCGGCGGGCCGGTTCCAGGCGATCCGGCACCGCTGGGTGTGCGACCAGGGCGCCTATCCCGTGGCGACCGGGCCGCTGATCAGCACGCTCAACCCGGCCATGATGTGCACCGGCTCCTACCGCATCCCCGCCGTGCACGGCCGGCACCGCCTGGCGCTGACCAACACCGTGCCGATCACCGCCTACCGCGGCGCCGGGCGCCCGGACATGGCCTATGCCGTGGAGCGGCTGGTGGAGGAGGCGGCGCGGCAACTCGGCCACGACCGGCTGGCGCTGCGCCGGCTTAACCTGCTTCCGGCGGACGCCTTCCCCTACACCCTGCCCACCGGCGGGCCGATGGCCGCGACCTACGACAGCGGCGACTACCCGGGCCTCCTGGACATGGCGGCGGAGGCGGCGGACTGGGCCGGCTTCGAGGCGCGCCGGGCCGAGGCCGCCGGGCGCGGCAAGCTGCGCGGCATCGGCATCGGCGTGTTCGTGGAACCCTCCGGCGGCGTGGTGCCGCGCGACGAGGTGGCGATCACCTTCGACGCCGAGGGCGGCGTGCGCGTCCACAACGCCACCCATTCCTCCGGCCAGGGGCACGAGACGGTGTTCCCCGAGATCGTCGCCGGCATCCTGGGCCTCGACCCGGCTGCCGTCACGCTGCGCCAGGGCGACCCGGACGGCGTGCCGCTGTTCGGCGGCGGCGCTTTCGCGTCCCGCTCCATGCTGTCGCATGGCGCCGCCACGGCCGTCGCCGCGCGGGAGGTGGTGCGCAAGGGCCTGGACCTGGCCGCCGACGCGCTGGAAGCCGCCAGGTCCGACATCGAGTACGGGGCCGGCGCCTACCGCATCGCCGGCACCGACCGGGCCGTGACGCTGCTGGAACTGGCCCGCCCGGCGGAAGGCCAGGAAAGCGGCCCGCTGGACACCACCACCGCCCTGCCGGCCAGCCGCGCCTTCCCGTCCGGCGCGCACGTCGCGGAGGTGGAGGTCGATCCCGAAACCGGGGAGGTGGCGCTGCTGCGCTACGTCGCCGTGGACGATTGCGGCGTGGTGCTGAACCATACCCTGCTGGACGGGCAGATCATGGGCGGCATCGCGCAGGGGCTGGGCCAGGTGCTGGGCGAGCAATGCGTGTACGACGCGGGCGGGCAACTCCTGTCCGGCAGCTTCATGGACTACGCGATGCCGCGCGCCGAGATGCTGCGCGCCATCACCCTTCTGGAGCGCCCGGTGCCGTCGCCCAACAACCCGCTGGGCGTGAAGGGCGCCGGGGAAGCGGGAACCACGGGGTCGTTGCCGGCGGCGATGAACGCGGTGCTGGACGCGCTGCGTCCGGCGGGCGTGCGGCATCTGGACATGCCGGCCTCGGCGCAGCGGGTCTGGGCGGCATTGCAATCGGCATCCGCCTGACCGGGACGGAGCAGGCGCCGCTGTTCGGGATGGGCAGGCGCCTTTACCCCGCCGGATGGGCAGCGGGCCGCGCGGCCTTCGCCTCGATGCTGTCCCAGATCGCCGCCGCCAGGTCGATGCCGTCGAACCGGGCGATTTCCTGCAAGCCGGTCGGCGAGGTCACGTTGATCTCGGTCAGGAACTCGCCGATCACGTCGATCCCCACGAAGATCAGGCCGTGGTCGCGCAGGTACGGGCCGATGCGCCGGCAGATCTCCTGCTCGCGCCCGGTCAGCGTGGACGCCTCGGGCCGGCCGCCGACGTGCATGTTGGAGCGCGCCTCGCCCGCCGCCGGCACCCGGTTCAACGCGCCCATGGCCACGCCGTCCACCAGGATGATCCGCTTGTCGCCCCGCCGCACCGCAGGCTCGTAGCGTTGGACCATCAGCGGCTCGCGCGACCGGGCGAAGTGCATCTCCAGCAGCGACGCCAGGTTCTCGTCGTCCGGCTTGATGCGGAACACCCCGGCGCCGCCGTTGCCGAACAGCGGCTTCACGATGATGTCCGAGTGCTTCGCCCGGAAAGCGCGGACCGCCTCGGGGTCCCAGGTGACCAGCGTGGGCGGCATCAGGTCCGGGAAGTGGGTGACAAGCAGCTTCTCCGGCGAGTCGCGCACCCATTTCGGGTCGTTCACCACCAGCGTCTGCGGGTGGATGTGCTCCAGCATATGGGTGGCGGTGATGTAGGCCATGTCGAACGGCGGGTCCTGCCGCATCAGCACGGCGTCCATGCCCGCCAGGTCGATCACCTCCGCCGGGCCGAAGCGGTAATGGTCGCCGGACACGCGCCGCACCTCGACCGGGCGGGCGCGGGCCAGCAGGCGCCCGGCGCGCGACTCGCCCTGGCCGTCGTGCAGCGACATGTGGCGCACCTCGTAGTGCCACATAGCATGCCCGCGCCGCTGCGCTTCCAGCATCAAGGCGAAGGTGCTGTCGCCGTCGATGTTCACGGTCTCGATCGGGTCCATCTGGACCGCGACCTTCAGCGGGCTGGTCATGCTGGGCCTCGTTGTTGCCGCCCGTTCCCTAGCAGAGCTTCAGGCCGCGGGCACGCCCCGAGTGGCGGCCATGGCCCAACCCAGCGCCCGCCGGCTTCGCCCCGCCAGGCGTCCGCGGCGGCAGGCACGACCGGCCGCCGGAAGCAACAGGCGGGCTGGACCCACCCAGCAGCCAATCCTCAACCTGCCTCGTGCCCGGTCCCACGGAGGCAACCCCACCTTCGAAGCCAAGACCACATGCGGCTCCAGGGCGGGGGGGGGGGGGGGGGGGGGGGGGGCGGGCGCCGCCGCCGCGCGCGGCAGGGCCGAGCAAAAAGGTG
>CAXUIQ010000149.1:0-309 GCA_964250815.1 uncultured Acetobacteraceae bacterium | reverse complement strand
GGGGGGGGGGGTGGTGGGGGTGGGGGGGCCCCCCCCCCCCCCCCCCGCCCAGGAGTCGTTGAAGACGCATCATTTTATCTGCTGCGCGTGAGCACGCTCCGCCGAATGATGCTTAGAATGCAGAGACCGCCGGCGCATGGCTCGGCTGCAGCACGTCGAAGGTCCGCACGCCCACGTCGGGCGGCGCCGGCGCCAGCCATGGCGCGGCACGCAGCGTCGCGAGCGCGTCCGCCCGGCCCTGCGACCAGCGCGCTTCCATCGTCGCCCGGCTGAACTCGTAGTCCTTCGACTGGCCCTGCGCCACGTCCG